>JAEINX010000029.1 GCA_016342645.1 Bacteroidales bacterium
ATGATTTAATGATAGAATGATTTAATGATTTAATGATAGAATGATTTAATGATTTAATGATAGAATGATGGAATGATTTAATGATTTAATGATGGAATGATGGAATGATGGAATGATAGAATGATGGAATGATGGAATGATGGAATGATGGAATGATGGAATGATGGAATGATGGAATGATGGAATGATGGAATGTGAATAGCCCTGTATAGCCTGTCCCAAGAATCGGGAAAGTGCAGGGTAATAAGATAAAAATTGCAAAAACCCAATAAGGTGGGGTGAACGAAATAGAGTTAATCCATCCTATTATTTTTATTGATATTTACTATATAAAACCGTTAAAACGGTTAATGTTTTCATATTTCATTAGTAACCCACGACTTAAGTCGTGGGTTGCATAGGTCGAGTAATTTCACTAACCATTTTAATGGTTTATAAATGAATGAACATTTTTTCAAATTAATTTAATTTAACTCACCCCACCCGTCCCGTTGGGATTATTGGTATGCTTTTCAACTTTTTATCCACAGGTTCACCCCATGGAATAGCAAAGTTATTATTCCACATGGAAACCTAAGGCTATTCACGTGTAAACACTTAGTGGTTTGAAATTTCAAGGCATAAATTTATTTTGAAGTACAAGCTGAATAATTCTTTACATCTAAAATATAGATTAACACCTTAATTTGATGTATATTAAAATAAGTAATTACTCAAATGAAATTTAATTACATTCAATTCATCAAAATTTAATTTTACCCCGTCAATGACGATTGAATGAATATTAAATAACAGTTAAATGACAATTAAATGATTTCTTCACTTCGCAAATAACTTCTCAATCATCTCCAAAAGATTATCCTTTTTTATCGGCTTAGTTATATAATCATTAAATCCTGCTTCAAATGCTTTCTCTCGACCACCCTGAACGGCATAAGCTGTTTGTGCAATAATTATAACATCTTTGTTGAATTCACGGATTTTGCGGGTTGCATCATAGCCGCTCATTTCGGGCATTCTGATATCCATAAGAATAAGATCGATATCAGGATTGGCTCGGCATACCTCAACTGTTTCGTTTCCATTCTTGGCATGCAGAGTTTCTTTACTTATTTTTTTTATGATGATACTGAGATGGGTATCAGAGAATTCATCATCTTCGGCTACGAGTATCTTCAGATTACCGAACCGGTTATTTTTCTTTGGCTCTGAGACTTCATTATTGTTAGCATGTTTTTCTTCGGCTATATTGGAATATGGAAGAGTAAAATAAAACCGGCTTCCTTTCCCTAATTCGCTCTCAACACCAACTTGTCCACCCAGTTTTTCGATGATGCGCAAAACTATGGAAAGACCCAAGCCATGACCCTCAGTCTTCACTTGATCTAAGCGTTCAAATTTATTAAACAATAGCTTTTGATTTTCGGCAGAAATGCCTATTCCATTATCACGAACCCAAAAACGAATCATCCCCTCTTTTATATTTTCTGCTTTGCCTTTATCAAATCCAATTTCGATGTGGGGAGGTTTGCCGCCGTATTTAATGGCGTTGCTTAAATAATTTACCCAAACTTCTTCTATCCATGGTGTGTAACCGATAGCTGTCGGCCAAATATCAGGTAGAATAATTTCAGCATTGCTTTTTTCGATCAAAGGCATTAAACTTTCTATTGATTCGGCAACAATGTTTCTCATGTTTAATTCTTCGGTGCTGATTTCCGATTTTCTGATATTTGCAAAAAGTAATAAACTATTTATAATTTGTTGAGTTTTTTTACCATCCTTAATTATTATGTTCAAATACTCCATCATCTCATCTTTAGAAAGTTTAGAGTGGTTTTCAAATAAAAGATCGGCAAAACCCATAATTGTTCCAAGTGGATTTTTAAGGTCATGGGCAACTGTATGTGAAAAAGCATCTAATTCTTTGTTGCGTTCCTGAAGTTGGAGAGAGTGCTGCTGAAGGGCTAGTTCGGTTTTTTTTTGTTCAGAAATGTCAATAATAACTCCATCAATATAACGCATTTCACCCTTATCGTTGGTAATACTCTTATAGTTTGTAGAAACCCAAATTAACGAACCGTCTTTTCTGTTTTCCTGTGTCTCATACCCTAATAGATAAGTTTGTTTTTTAAGCTCAGATAACATATTTTCACGAGGATTGTTTTTAGTATAATAATCTTGAGCAGGCACTTTGAGCAATTCATCCACTGAATCATATCCATATATTTCTGCCATGGCAGGATTGGCAGACAGAACCTTGCCTTGAGGGGTAGAACGGAAAACTCCTACAGGTAAATTATTGACTAAGGAGCGGTAACGGTCTTCGCTTTTACTAAGCAATTTTTCTGCTTTAACGCGTTCGGTAATATCTAACAAGGAGACAATAGATTTTTTACTGCCTGGTATAATCTCTACTGAGAGAATTGTATTTCTGACGTCTCCTTTTGCATCTATCAAACGGACTTCATATTTTTTAGGAATTGACCCTGAGTCTTTCCTCCTTGCCATATGGTGGCTTAACATTCTTTGCAAATCTTCTTTGTCAGCGAAGTTTGTCCAGCTTTTTCCGATAAGTTCTGATGCCGAATATCCTGTAACACGCTCACATTCTCTATTGGCATTAATAATGGTAGTATCTTCGTCAACAATTAAAGAGGCTGTGCCGGTTGCTTCAAAAATAGCACGATATTTTTCTTCACTTTCCTGCATAGCCTCCTCTGCCAGTTTGCGTTTTGTGATGTCTCTGCTTACACCAATTATTGATTTAACTTTTCCGGTTTCGTTTAAAATCGGAGTTAGTTTGGTGTTGATAAAAAATTTGGAATTATTTATTTCCAACATTGAATCTGAGACCAAGGGTTTAGCGGTTTCAAAAACCTTTCGTAAATTAGTTTCGTATTTTTTCGAAATTTTTGGTGGAAATATTTCGGTAAATCGTTTGTTAATAAAGTTACCTGTTTTGTCACCAATCATTTCTTCAGCAGCTCGGTTCAGTGCAATTACTCTTAATTCGGGATCAATTTGAAAAACTAAATCAGACATGTTTTCTGCCAAAGTCCTGTATTTTTCTTCGCTTTCTCTTAGGGCTTCAATAACCGACTTATCTATTTGTTCTTTTTCCGAAGTTAATTTGTCTTCCGCTTTATTGAAATCCAAAAGAATAGTATCGGGCTGTTCTTTGGCGGCTATTTTTACTCCATCAACTCCTGATTGTGCAGTTTGAACTATATAATTGGGTAATGCTTTCGCAAGTATATCTTTGATCTTAGAAGAATTACCTTCCTTGTCATAAATAATAAGTTTTTTTTTCATCAAAAAATTAATTATTCCTCAAAATCTAAAAGTTCAATCCAATGCCAAAAGTACAAGAATTTTTACAAACCAACCAAAATATTAAAAAGTTTTTATATTATTTTGAAAAAATATGATAAAATATTTTCTTAAACCAACAAATTTGTCGCTCAATATATTATCTGTAACGCAATAAATATCAAAATTAATGATGTAGGGCAAAATAATAATATTTGTAATCGGGCGTTTTATTACATCTTAATTATTAAATTTAATTAAAATTTGATTGGTGAAAAGAATACTTACTCTATTTATAATATTAACTTTAATAGTTTTATCAAACAATAAATTATTTTCTCAAATTGGCGGTAATGGGATTTATGAATTCCTTAATCTTACAAATTCTGCAAGAATTGCATCAGTCGGAGGAAATTTTTTACCCGTAAAAGATAATGATATTACTTTAAGTCTTGCAAATCCTTCAATAATAAGTGCCGAGATGAATAATCAATTAGCATTGAGTTTTGTTGATTATTATTCGGATATTAACTATGGGTTTGCAATGTATTCAAGAACTTTTGAGAAATTCGGAAGTTTTACAGGTACAATGCAATACATAAACTATGGTAAATTTGACTATACAGATATTGCCGGACAGAAACAAGGAACCTTTAAAGCAGCTGAGTATGCTTTTAACATTGGTTGGGGGAGACAATTGGATTCAACATTTTCGATAGGTGCGAATTTTAAGACTATTTATTCCGTTCTTGAGAGTTATAAATCATTTGGGATGGCTGTTGATATTGCAGGTACATATTTTAATGAAAAACACTTGCTAACTATTTCATTAATTGCTAAAAATATTGGTTTACAACTGAAGCCGTATTATTCGGAAAATACCGAACCCCTTCCATTTGAACTACAACTTGGGCTTTCAAAAAAATTCAAGCATCTTCCTTTTCGATATTATATTTTGCTAAACCATCTTGAAAAATGGGACCTTACTTATGAGGATCCCTTAAATCCAACAGATGAAATTGACCCTTTCACGAATGAAGTAAAAAGAAAAGGGGATTTCGATAAATTTATGGATAAATCTATGCGACATGTAGTTATTGGTGGGGAATTGATTTTTACAAAGAATTTTTCCGTTCGTTTAGGATATAACTATCAAAGGCGTAAAGAAATGAAGGTTGACTCAAAACTTTCAACAGTTGGCTTTTCATGGGGATTTGGTTTGAAAATTTCAAAGTTTCGATTTAGTTATGCACGATCACGCTATCATCTAATCGGATCACCAAATTATATCACCATAACAACAAATTTATCTGATTTTTACTCAAAAAGATAGTATTGTTTGCGAAAATCTTTTCTTATCTTTTCTTATCTTTTTATACATTTACATTTTTTTGTAAAATATTTTGATAATATTTTTTTGGAATGAAGGTGGTTGTTGATAAGAATTCAGGGTTTTGTTTTGGAGTAGTACGAGCGATAAATACAGCAGAATCGGAATTGAACAAATCCGTTGAATTATTTTGTTTGGGAGAAATAGTTCATAATGGGATTGAAGTTAAACGTTTAGAGGGTTTAGGCCTTAAAATTATTACTAATGACGAATTTCGAAAAATGCACGATTGTAAAGTTTTAATTCGTGCTCATGGTGAGCATCCCAATACCTACTTGATAGCAAAACATAATAATATTGAATTGATTGATGCTTCATGTCCCGTTGTATTAAAACTTCAGGAACGAATTAAAATAGGCTATAATGAAATTAAAAAAAGTAATGGACAAATTGTAATTTTCGGAAAGCTTGGCCATGCCGAAGTCATTGGTTTGGCAGGCCAAACAAATGAAGAAGCAATTATTATAACTAATGAATCGGATCTTGAAAAAATAGATTATTCTCGGCCAATTCGTTTGTTTTCTCAAACAACAATGAGCAAAGATTATTATAACTATATTGTTTCAATAATTAAACAAAGAATTGCTGAATTAAACCCTGATAATATAGCTGATATAATTATCTACGATACTATTTGCGGTCGCGTTACAAACAGGGTTCAACAAATAGAAAAGTTTGCCTCCATTTTTGATATTATTATCTTCGTCAGTGGAAAAAACAGTTCAAACGGAATGTTTTTGTTTGGAATAAGCAAATCGATAAATAAAAATACACACCTTGTTTCTGATTGTGCTGATTTGCAAATGGACTGGTTTAATGGATTTAAAACAGTTGGTGTTTGCGGTGCTACTTCAACCCCTATGTGGTTGATGGAAAAAGTGGCTAAAGAAATTGAAAAGATTTAATTTTTTAAGAAATATGATTAATCAAATTTAATTCATAAATTGCATAATAATTTAATTAGCTGTTAATAATTGGTAATCAGTTTATGTTTTTACAAAAACTATCATTAATAAATTTTAAAAATTGTAGAGAAGCTGAATTTATCTTTTCTGAGAAAATCAATTGCTTTATAGGTAATAATGGCGTAGGAAAGACCAATATACTTGATGCAATTTATTATTTATCGTTTTGTAAAAGCTATTTTAATTCAATTGATTCACAAAATATTTTGCATTCCGAAAGTTTCTTTTCAATTCATGGTACTTACATGAAAAATGGAGATAGTACAGATTTGATTTCTTGTATTCTGGAGCAAAATAAGCGAAAAAGATTTAAGCTTAACAAAAAGGAATATAATCGTTTATCCGATCATATCGGCCTTTTTCCGCTTGTGATGATATCGCCTTACGACAGAGATTTAATAAATGAAGGTAGCGATATAAGGCGAAAATTTATTGATGGGGTTATTTCTCAGTTCGATAAAACATATTTAGATAATTTGATAAAATATAATAAATCATTAGAACAAAGAAATGCGCTTTTGAAACGTTTTGCTGAAAATAACTTCTTTGATAGCGAAGCAATTGAAATTTGGAATGAGCAGTTGATTAAATACGGAAACCTGATTTATATTCAACGAAATGATTTTTTATCGGATTTTGTGCCAATTTTTAAAGACTATTTTGAGTTCTTGACTTCCCATTTGAAAATTGATTCAAACATATCGGAGACAGTTAATATTGAATATGATTCTCAATTGAAAGACAATGATTTCAGAAATTTGCTTGAAAATAATCTCCAAAAAGACAGGATGTTAAAATATTCAACTATTGGTACACATAAAGATGATTTAGTTTTTACAATAGGTGATTACCCTATGAAAAAATTTGGCTCGCAAGGGCAACAAAAGTCTTTTGTGATTGCAATAAAACTTGCCCAGTTTGAATATACAAAGAAAATGAAAGGTTTTAAACCCGTTTTATTGTTTGATGATATTTTTGATAAACTTGATAATCTTAGAGTTGAGCAATTAATTAAATTAGTTAGCAATAATAGTTTTGGACAGGTTTTTATTACTGATACACAAAGAGAAAGAATTGAAAAAGTTTTTCACACAGTTAAAATAGATCATAAAATTTTTCAGATTTTAAATGGTAAATCAATAGAAATTTCAGATATTTAGAGAAAAATAATTATGCGGGCAACTAATGACCAAACTATTAAAGAAGTCATAATGGATTTACTTAAAGCTTATAGGATAGAAAATAAGTTGCATGCAGTCCGATTAATTGATTCCTGGGAAGCTGTTACAGGAAAGTTGATTTCAAATCATACCGTAAATTTGTATGTTAAGCAAAAAACTTTGTTTGTTTATCTTGATTCGGCAGCTTTACGAAATGAACTTTCTTATGCTAAAAAGAAAATTATAAAGGCATTAAATAAAGAAGTAGGAGTTGAGGTTATTACAGATATTAAATTTTCTTAACTTACTTAATTTTAAAATCTAAAAGTTTCCTATCATCAATAAATGCTTCAAGCCTATCGCCAATTTTAACAGGCCCAACTCCGGCCGGTGTCCCCGTAAACACTAAATCTCCGATTTTAAGCATTAAAAATTGCGAAACATAAGAAATGATTCGATCAAATGAAAAAATCATGTTTTTTGTATTTCCTTTTTGTTTAATCTCATTATTTATTAACAATGAAAAATTTATGTTATTTAAATCTGAAAATTCACTTTTTGGAATAAATTTTCCAATTGGAGCTGAATAATCGAATGCTTTTGAAATCTCCCATGGGTTGCCTGATTTTATACATTCATTTTGGAGGTCACGAGCAGTAAAATCAATTCCAATTCCGATTTCATCGTAATAGGTGTGGGCAAATTTTTCTTGAATATGCCTTCCAACCTTATTTATTTTTAAGACAATTTCAGTTTCAAAGTGAATATTTTTTGAAAATTCGGGATAAAAAAATGGACGGTTGCGAAGAATTAAAGCAGTTTCAGGCTTTAAAAAGAATAATGGAACCGTAGGAATTGAATGATTTAACTCTTTCACATGATTTATATAGTTCCTGCCAATACATATTATTTTCATATTTAAAAATTAAAGATTTAGAATTTTTTTATTGACTAAACAAATTTAATTCTCCTTTATTAAAACTTCGTAGTTTTATTGCCGTAATTGTATTTTTTGTTGATAAAGGAAATTCACTTTTCATCATCCAATCGTAATATGATGGTTCTTTTTTAAAAATTGTTTCAACCGATTTACCTTTATGTTTCCCAAAATTAAAAACTTCAATATTTTTTTCATTAAAAATAATATGCCCTACAAGATCGACATTTTTTGAAAGGAATGAAAACTCCGATAAAATTTTAACATCATTAACTATTGGTTTTGTTGTTTTACCGCCTTTATCGGTGTAATCAACATCTTTGTATTTATCTAATTGTGATTTTAATATTTCATAAGTAGCAAGAGTATCGGCTTCAGAGCTATGGGCATTTATTAATTCTTCGTTGCAATAAAATTTGTAAGCTGCTTTAAGTGTTCTCGGTTCCATTTTATGAAAAATATTCTGAACATCAATGAATCTTCTGCCTTTAATTTCAAATTTTACTTCAGCTCTGTAAAATTCTTCAACAAGCAATGGAACATCAAATTTGTTGGAATTATAACCGGCCATATCACAATTCAGTAAAAATTGGTTCAATTCATGGGCGATTTCCGAAAAAGTCGGCTTGTCTTTTATATCATCATACGTAATTCCATGAATTTTTGTAACTTCCGGTGGAATAGGAATTGTAGGGTTAACTCTATGTGTCAATGTGGTAGTCGAATTGTCAATATTAACTTTTAGCAAACAGATTTCAATAATTCTGTCGGTGGCAATTTTCAACCCGGTTGTTTCCAGATCAAAAAAAACTATTGGTTTTGTAAGTTTTAATTCCATAATTATTTTCTTCCTAAATTTTTAAATCCTTTAATTATTATATTTATATCTGTAGTGAGTTTATAATCACGTGCATAAAGGATGTTAAGTTTTTCAATGGTTTCCGGTGGAAGTTTTCTTTTAATGAAAGCATCCTTAGGATTTAACACTCCCTTTTTAATTTTTGGTAATTTGTAAATATCAAAATTTTGCAATTCAAAGAAACCAACCCATGATTTAAAGGAAAACAAGACCAGAAAAATATTTTTTATAAATCCGAAATAATTTTTTTGAAATAAAATTACTATTGGTGAAAAGCTTAGCAAAATCAGACTTGTAAAAAAGTCGAGCAATCGTTTGTTGCGAGCATTTTGATTAGTTTTGATTGAGTTTATATCGTAAGTGAAAATATCGCCTGAGGTGCTAATCGAATTACTTCCGATGAGCGATAAACTGTCTTCCGGAGCAATTTTAAAAGAAACCTCAGTTGCTGTTAACTCCGACATTTTATCAATAATTGTTTGATGAGAAACATCTTTTGAACAAAAAATTAATTCATCAATTTTATAAATTTCAATGATTTCATTAATTTGATTTATTGAGCCAATGAATTTTTCCGAATAGAATTTCTTAGTAAACGGATTTACAAAACCTACAAAACCAATATTATTATAAGTTTTTCTAAGCAAGTTTTCAACTCTTTCGGCCTCTTCATTTTCGCCAATAATAATTAATCGCCTGTTTTTATCAGAAGCAAGTTCGAAAATCTTCACATTAAAATTGTTAAAAATAAAACGTAATGCCGACATTGAAATAATACCCCAAAAAGTACCCAAAAGAATAATAGCCCTTGAGAAGCGGTAAGATTCGGGTAAAAGACTATATGCTAAAAGTATAGCAACAGTTCCGACAATCATTCCTCTGATAATTTTATAAATTTTTACAGGCCTGTCATATCCGCCGCTAAAATAAACAGAACATAACCAGATGAGAATATAAGTTGGAATAATAATTGCAGAAAAAATTTCAGGATAATGGCCACCGCTTGTGAAGATTACATTTTTTCCCCAATAGCTTTGAATGAATAGTATTCCTAAATAAAGTAATGCTGCATCACAAAAAGGGGGAAAAGCTTTGTGAAAAAAACGACTAAAAATTGCCAGTGAGGCCCGAAAATAAATTGCAAAATGAATTAGAAAAGAAAAAAGCTTGGCATTTTTTTGCGAAAAATGTTTTTTTGCAAAAATCAACATTGCGTTATAGAACGTAAACACATAGTTTATAGAACTTTTTTTTGTGCTTTCGCCCTTATAATGAATAATTCTGGTTTCGGGGAAATAATAATTATTATATCCGGCTTCATTTATACGATACGAAAGATCAATATCTTCGCCGTACATAAAAAATGATTCGTCAAGAAGTCCGGTTTTATTAATAGTTTCTCTTCTTAGAAGCATAAAAGCTCCCGCTAAAATATCAACTTTGTGAATTTTTTCTTTGTCGAGGTAGCTAAGATGGTATTTACCGAATATTTTTGATTTTGGAAAGAGCCGAGCAAGTCCAAAAATCTTATAAAAAGCTACAAGAGGGGTGGGGAGTCCTCTTTTTGATTCGGGTAAAAAATTTCCTTTTCCGTCAATCATTTTAACACCCAAGCCACCTGCATCGGGATGCGAATCCATAAAATCTATGACTTTTTTGAAAGTATCATGTTCAACAACTGTATCAGGATTAAGAAGTAGGACATATTTTCCCGTACTTAATTTTATTGCTTGATTATTGGCAGTCGAAAAACCCTTATTGTCTTTATTTGCAATAACTTTAACACTTGGAAATTTTTCTTTAAGCATAGAAACTGATCCGTCAACAGAATTGTTGTCAACAACAAATGTTTCCATATCAATCTCATTTGCTGCCTTTAAAACAGAATGCAAGCATTGCTCGAGAAAAAATTTTACATTATAATTTACAATTATTACAGATAACTTCATTTATCTAAATATTTTTATTTTCAAACAAATTGCATCCCATTATTTCAATTAGCAAATTTAGCATTATGATTTAAATAAAAAGATGAAAGATCATCGAATTTTTGTTAGAGCATTTAGGCTGAATTTTTTCTTATCAATATTACGGTTTGTATTATAATCAATAAGTAGATTGCTGATTTTATTAAAAAGAATTTTATTGTAATTAGACGAATTAATGATGAAATTTAACAGAGAGGCATTTTTTGCATGCTTTAGTGCTCTATTATTAAGCTTAAAATCTTTTTCAAAATTTCTATAAATTTTATTGTCATATTCTTTTAAAAATGAATCAGAAAAATCATTGTTTTTAATAGAATTAATTGCTTGAAGGCCGGCAATGATTCCACTTTCGATAGCATTTCCGATACCTTCGCCCGAAAAAGAATTCACGAGGCTTGCCGCATCACCGCAGACCAGAAAATTTGAACCTGAAATTTTTCTTTTTCCGATTGAAAGTGGGCAATTAAAACTTTGAATATTATTAGATATCGAAGCATTTTTAAATCGAGGTCTTAAACTTTTGTTCTCGTCGATAAGCTCAAACAATAGTTTTTTTAAATTAATTTTTTTACCATGAATTTTTTTTAATATTTGATAGATTCCAACATTTGCTAAATTATTATTTAATGGAAATATCCATAAATATCCGGGTAATAATTCTTTTAAAAAATGCAATTCAATAAAACCTTTATCATTTGGAAACTCAACACCTTCAAAATATCCTCTCAAGCCAATGCCCGTATTTTTGATGTCTTTATTGAAATTTGTAAGTTTGTTCGACAACCACGAATTTGCACCCGAAGCAAAGATTACAAGTTTTGTTTTAAAAAAATATTTTTCATCTTCAGAGCTTAGTTTCATCGAATCACTTCCTTGTTCAATTTTTGAAATGTTAATCCCTCTGAAAAAATTAATGCAAGGATATTTGTCAATAGCATTGATTAATACATTGTCGAAATCAATTCTTTTGCATGTTATACCGGGAGGTAAAGAATTTGCCCCTATTTCTTTTGGAAATGGAACGCTCAAAACTTTATTATTCGGTGAAAAAATCTTTATTCCTTTTGATATTTTTGTTTCAGGTTGTAAAAGTATTTCATCGATAATTTTATTATCAAGATTATAAAGGAGTTGTAATGCTTTTCCACTAATTCCTCCACCACAAATTTTATCGTGAGAAATACTGTTTTTTTCTATTAAATTAACTGGAATATTATTTTTAGCAAGGCAAATTGCAGCAGAAATACCTGCAGGGCCTGCACCGATAATACAAATTTCAGTATTAAAAACCTTAGGCATAAATCCAATATTTTTTTGAACAATGTTTTATAAAGCTATGATATTTTAATAATTAATATTTGAATTAAAGTTCTGATAAAAATTCACCAATTTTATTGATAGGAAGAATGTGATCAACTTTTGTGGCAGCAATAGCAAATTCGGGCATAGTCGGTGAGTGGGCTGTTTTAGGATCTTGAGCAATCGTTAAACCTCCAAAATCCTTGATGATTTTCAATCCATTACTTCCGTCGAAATTTGCACCTGTCAAAATAATTCCAATTAAAGATGAACCATAAGCCCAAGCCGCTGTTTCAAACATAACATCAATTGAGGGCCTGGCAAAATTCACACGACTATCGGTGGATAAGGATAATGTTTTATCCTTTTCAACAAGAAGATGAAAATTTGGAGGGGCAAAATATACTTTCCCAACTTGAATCTTTTCCTTTTCATCAGCTTCCTTAACCTCTAATTTACAAAGCTTATTTAGATATTGTGTTATGTAGTTGTCGGAACTTGGGCTAACATGTTGTGTAATTAAAATCGGAAGTTCAAAGGATTTGGGTAGCACTGACAAAATTTTTCTTAAAGCATCCATTCCACCTGAAGATGAGCCAATGACAATTGCGTTATATTTATTTTCAGTTTTCATAAACTTAAATAATTAAACAGTGATTTTTCGAAAAATTTTTTGAGAGGCATCAAAGGTGCTAAAATTCTCAAAATTTTTTGAAAATCGAATTTCTTCTTTGGTGCCAAGTCCTAAGAATCCACCTGTTATTAAACTTTCTTCAAACAAATTAATTACTTTGTTTTGTAAAACCCGATCGAAATATATTAAAACATTTCTACAAATAATTAAATTGACTTCGGCAAAACTACTATCGGAAACTAAATTATGATCGGCAAAAACTATGTTTTCTTTTAATGATTTATCAAAAATAACAGAATTATATTTTGCAGTATAATAATCAGAAAATGAGTCTTTTCCACCTGATTTTTGATAATTAATTGTGTATTCTTTTATTCTATCTATTGAAAAAATTCCATCAGATGCTTTTTTTAAAACAAGCTGATTAAAATCAGTAGCATAAATTTGGGTCTTATCATAAATACCTTCCTCTTTAAGCAAAATGGCCATTGAATAAACTTCTTCACCTGTTGAACATCCGGCATGCCATATTTTTAAATACGGATAAGTTTTCAAAATCGGAATAACTTTTTCCCTTACCGCTTTATAGAATAAGGGATCACGAAACATTTCGGTAACATTTATTGATAAATCGGCAAGAATAAGCCTAAAGAAATTTTTATCGTATAAAGCCATATACTGCATTTCAGAAATACTATTAACATTTTCAGTTCTGAGCCTGTGTAATAATCTCCGTTTTATGTGAGTAATACTGTAATTTTTGAAATCGTAGCCGTATTTTAATAAAATGGCTTCAAGAAATAGTTTAATTTCTATATCAATATTTTCATCAATAATTTCCTTTTCGTTTTTCATTAATTAATTATTCAGATAAATGAAATTTTTTAAAGGTTTCAATAATGGCTAAAATAATATTTTTTTTGTTAGGAAGGGCTTTTAAATCAAGTAAATTTATTTCTCTAAATATTTATTAACTAAATCTAAAAGAAGTTGTTTTTTAATAGGTTTAGCAATGTAATCATCACAACCGGCTTCAAATGCTTTTTCGCTATCACCATACATTGCAAATGCTGTTTGCGCAATAATGGGTAAATCGGGACGAAACTTTTTTATTTGTTTAGTTGCTTCGTAACCATTTATTTCAGGGAGTAAAATATCCATAAGAACTAAGTCGATTTTAGGATTTTCTTTGCAAAAATTAATACCTTCGTTGCCGTTTTTTGCCCAAATAATTTTAATTTTGAGTTTTTTAAGTAAGGCTTCAATATATAAAAAATTTGACTCTACATCTTCGACTACGAGGATAGTTTTGTAAGAATTAGAATTTGATTTGTCAAAATGAGAGGGAGTTTGATTGCTATCTGCAATAATGTTTTTAGTGTACAAGAGTGTAAAGTAGAAAGTTGTTCCAATATTTTCTTCCGATTCAACCCACATTTTTCCTCCAAGAAGTTGAGTTAGTTTGTAAGCAACTGAAAGCCCAATGCCCGCACCTTCATATTTTCGAGTATGAGATTCATCTTCTTGACGAAAAATATCAAAAATAATATCCTGCTTATCTTTCTTGATTCCAATACCGGTATCTTTAACATAAAATTTTATTAACGGCACATTATTAATAACTTCTTCAGAATATCCACACTCAATATATCCAGTATTTGTAAATTTAATTGCATTTTTCAATAAGTTGTTTAATATTTGATTTAGTTTTCGCTTGTCGGTATAAGCTTCTAAATCGTTCTTTAAAGATTTAAATCGAATGTCGATATTTTGTTTATTTTCTTTATTTTGCTCGTTTATAATTATTTTCCGGATATCTTCCAAAAATTCATTTATTCTAAATTCACTCTTTTTAATTTTTACTTCCCCACTTTCAATAAGTGAAATATCAAAAATATCCTCAACGAGGCTAAGCAAATTGGTTCCACTTTTGTTGATAGTTTTGCAAAAATCCAAAACATCCTCCATTTCCGAATTTTTATCAATAATTTCTGAAAACCCAATAATTGCATTTAGGGGAGTTCGTAATTCATGCGACATTGTTGATAAAAAAGTGGATTTCAGCCTGTCCGATTCTTTTGATTTTTCAAGTGCCGTTTTTAATTCTTCCTCGGCTTTTTTTCTATCTATTAAAGTGCTTATTTGATCAGAGACAAATTCAAGCATTTCTACGTCCGATACTTTGTAAGCATTTTCATCCGTATAGCTCTGGACAGCAAGAACACCGGTAACTTCTCCATCTATTTTTAATGGTACTCCAAGCCAAATTTCCGAATCAGACCCAAAGCTGTCAATTTCTCCGGCTTGCTCTAACATTTTATATTCCTTTTTTGTGGCAAGAAATGATTTCTTTGTTTTAATTACATAGTAAGTTAGGGTTTTTCCTGCCGGAAAGGATTGGAATTCATCTTTTTCATCACTCATAAAGGGAAGTGAAAGTGTGTCGGATTTCTCGTCATATAAAGCAATATAAAAGTTAGTTGTGTCGATAAGTGTTCCAAGTTGTTTTTGAATCAATCCTATTAATTCATCAAGATTATCGGTTTTGGATACAGCGCTGGAAATATTATATATTACTTTCTGAACTTGTTCTTTATTTTTATGTTCGGTAATATCTGTCAATGCCCCTAAGATTGAAATTGTTTTTCCATTTTCAACAAGTGGTGCTTCATGAACTTCGACCCAAATTTTTTTTCCATTTTTATGTACTAATTCAAGTTCGTAGGGAGCTTGGGTTTTACCCGTTTTAATAGCTTTTTCGCAGAGTTTAAGACCTATGTCATTGACAGGATTGGTAGATGTGAGTTCAGTCCATTTAAAAGTTAATTCTTTTGGTTTATATCCTAAAACATTTTCTATATTAGGACTTAAATAAATGAATTGATGGTCAGTTGTATGAGAATAAAAAACATTTGTACTGTTCTCAAAAATATTTTTAAGTTTAATTTCGCTCTCAAGTAATTTTTTTTCAGCTTTCCTAATACGAATCATCGAAGAAACCGCAGATGTAAGTTCAAGTGAGTCTATTGGTTTTGTTAGGAAAACATCTGCTCCTGATTTTAAACCTCTAATTTTATTTTGTTTGCCTTCTTGGGGTGCTAAAATTAAAATTATAGGAATTGTTTTTGTCGTATCTTCAGATTTTAATTTTTCACACAATTTATATGCATCTATTTCCGGTTCAACGACATCAATGAGAATAGTGTCAGGTTGTTCCCGAATTGACATTTCCAATCCTTCAGGATATGTTTTAGCCATTAATATTTGACTTTCAGATATTGAATCATTAATAATATTTTCAATTATTCCGTGGTTATTTTCTTGATTATAAATGACAAGTATTTTGTTCATATTATTACTTATTGCATGCAATTTATTTTTTACAATGCCCAAATATATAAATATTTCTTAAACTTAAGAATTTATGTATTCTTTTTTAATTTTTATTGCACGAAACAAGTAAGGGATAAAATTAACAAATAATTATTAATTTCGCTGAGAATAAATATTGAGCTATGAAAGTTAAAATACATATACCCAATGCCATAACTTTATTAAATTTATTAAGTGGATGTTTTTCGATTGTCTCGGCATTTGAAGGTGATCTTATTGGCGCAGCATATTTTATTTTTCTTGCAGCAATTTTAGATTTTATGGACGGAACTTTTGCACGGATACTTAACGCGAGGACAGAAATCGGGAAGCAACTTGATTCGTTAGCTGATATGGTTTCTTTCGGTTTGGCACCCGGATTTATTCTTTTTCACCTAATTAATAATAGTTTAATTATCGGCGGAATGCAAATTACAGATAATTTTTTGCCTTTTATTGCTTTTCTAATACCGGTTTTTTCTGCTGTCAGATTGGCAAAATTTAATATTGATACAGAACAGGAAAACAGTTTTATCGGCCTTCCAACACCGGCAAACGCAATTCTGATCGCTTCTTTTCCTTTAATTCTGTTTTACGAAAACGAAAATTCCTTTATTACTTTAAATATTCTTCAGAATTTATGGGTGCTGATTTCTGTTTCAGTTTTATTATCAGTACTTTTAATTGCAAAACTTCCCTTGATGTCTCTGAAATTTAAAACCTTGAAGTTTTCTGATAATTTAAGCAGATATATTTTCATGATTCTGTCGATAGTATTACTGATAGGTTTGAAGTTTCATGCAATTCCATTAGTTATTTTTCTTTATATTGCTGTTTCAGTGGGTATAAGGTATAAGGGAAATATGGAAAATAATAGAATTACAAGAAAATAAAGATAAGAATTAAATATTTTGTTGTTTCCTTAAGTTATTTAACTATATTTTATACCTTTATTTCCCCTATACCTCTATATCCTTATCTCCTATACCTTATTTCCCAATTCCTCTTACCTTCTTAGCTCAAAATTCTGTCCAAGGTAAATTTGTCTAACATATTCATCTTCTGCCAGTTCTTCGGAACTGCCTGCTTTTAAAATCGAACCCTCAAAAAGTAAATACGATCTGTCTGTAATGTTTAGAGTTTCATGTACATTATGATCGGTAATAAGGACACCGATATTTTTTTCTTTAAGTTTTCCGACAATAGTTTGGATGTCTTCGACTGCAATTGGGTCAACACCTGCAAAAGGTTCATCAAGCAAAATAAATTTAGGGTCGAAAGCAAGCGATCGTGCAATTTCGGTACGGCGGCGTTCTCCTCCCGAAAGAGTAATTCCATGGCTCTTTCTAATTGCTCGCAAACCAAATTCATCTAATAATGATTCTAATCTTTCTTTTTGTTGTTCTTTTGAAAACTTTGTGAATTCTAAAACTGCTTTTAAATTATCTTCAACACTGAGGTTTCTAAAAACCGATGCTTCCTGAGCCAGATAACCAATACCTTTTTGTGCTCTTTTGTACATCGGATAAGTTGAAATATCCAAATCGTCGAGAAACACATAGCCGCGTAAAGGTTTTATTAAGCCTGTAATAATGTAAAAAGAGGTAGTTTTTCCTGCTCCATTTGGGCCTAACAAACCAACTATTTCACCCTGGTGGACTTCAAGCGAAACTTCATTAACTACTGTTCGTTGTCTGTATTTTTTAACAATTTTATCTGTACGAAGAATCATATTTAAAAATGGATTTATTGCAAAATTATAATTAAATCTTAATAAACTTTCTTTTATAATTCAAATTTCCGCATTCAAAGTAAAGAAAATAAAATCCTTTAGAAAATGTTGAGGTATCAAGAACTATCCGGTTTGTTTCTTTTAAAACATTCTTGAAATATATTTTCATACCTTTTGAATCAAAGATATATAAATTAAAATCACTTATAGCTTCTTTCAATTCAATTGTAAGTTTTGTTTTTACCGGATTGGGTGTTAGTGAAATATCTTCTCCTGTTCCAATTTTTAAATTTTTAAAACAGGTGTCTGTAGTATTGTGACAATTATTGCTTTGAGTTATTAAACTAACATTGTAGTTTCCATGCGAAGTATAAATATGTTGAGGAGATTTCTCATTAGAATAATTTCCATCACCAAAATCCCAATATGATGAAATATTATCAAATGTCAGATTTTCAAACTGAACTGCTGATCCGTAAATGGCGTGAGAAAATTTTGCAAAATATTTGGTAAGCCAATTGTTAATATTATATAGAACTACAGTTTTTGTTAAGGTTTGCAATACTTTTGCTTCATTTTCAGGAACACTTGCATAAAACTCAACCTCTTCAGGATTTTCATTAAAAATTAAGGTATAAAAGCCACATGCGCTTGCATAAGTTCCAGCAGGGTTTGGATGGCCAAGATCAAGGTAAAGCTCGGGAATCGGATCTAATTTCAAAGCATCATGCCATATTTGTCCGATAGGTGCTACACAAGCATTTATTTTTTTTGCATAATCTAATGTTGTCGTAAAAATAAGTGGATAATTATACTCAGTATTTTTCATCGTCCAGGGCATAAAAAGAATAGTTTTCGTGCACTGATAGTTTTCTTTAATAAGTGTATTAAATGTTTCGACAGTTTGATACGTGTCTAATAAACCGGGATATGAGGGAGTTAACTGAAGTATTACGTAATTCCATTTTTTTTCGTGCAGGCTGTTTATAGTAGCAGGCCTAATGAGATGATCTTCAAGTAAAGTGTTAGGAACTGTTTCATTTTTAGAAAAAACTGTTTTTCCACCTGCTTCCGACATATTCTGAAACATCTCGGGAAGGTTATTAAATGCCGAAAGGCAATTTCCTATAAACAAAACTTTTAGGGTATCGGAAGAATTGGCTAAAAGAGAATTGCTTAGAAATATAATAAGAATTATAAATGTTTTCGACAAGATATTGATAAGGCTTTTTTCCTTTTCCATTCTTAATATATTTGTGTCAAAAGTATTAAAAAGAAAAATGAAATGAAAAGAATAACGCAAAATTATTTATGTCGGGATTATCTAAATAAGATAGCCTCCAAATTGCATCTACCCTGAAAATTTTAAAAATATTTTCAATTCCTACTCCAGCCTCCCAATATGGTTTCGTTAAAATAAATGAAGATGGAGGCAGAATTGAATACTTTTGGTTTTTTTCACTTAACGAGCCAATAACAACTTTTGCATGAGCAACTTCTCTCCATTTTAATTTTCGCATCAAAGGAATTCTATTTAGAAAAAAACCATCGAAATGATGAGTTACAAACAAGCTGAGATTTTGATCGCTGATGAACTCGAAGTAATTCATCAGGTTGTAAGCATATTCGTCTGCGAGGAAAGTTTCGTTGCCGGGAAAAAGTTTAAGCAAGGGGTAGGGGAGTGTGCCCCAGGTTTTTCCGGCTTCAATAATATATTTTGACCAACCATATGAAAAAACATTGAACCAGTGTTTTATTCCAATTTGAAGCACATCGTATTTATATTCACTGTTCAAAAAATTTGGAATTCCGTGGCAATATCTTAACCCGAGAACCGGATATTTTGTTCCAAGGCTAATTCGTTCAAATTCACCCATAACGAATTTTTCATCATAAGCATAGCGAATTTCGAGTGAAATTTCAGAGGTTTTAATTGAATTTAATTCTTTAATTTTCCCATTATCATTTATCTCGAAGGTTGATGAACCGAGTGGGTAAATAGTTCTATTATTAAATTTGGGTGTAGTTGAAAATCCGTTAAACCATTCATGTTCATAAAATGCTTTGTATTCTTTGACCGTTGAAAGCTTGTCGGAAGGATTTCTTCTGAAGAAAGAGGCAAACAAATTGTCTTCACTGTAAGCATTTTGACTTTGTCCCAATTGTTCGATGTCGTATTTGTAAGATGCCCCAAAAGAACGCCTTGGATTTTTGTTTAACATATACAAAAATCCGGCTGCATATTTAAATTTTCCATCTTTTGTTCCATAAGCAATATGGCCATCTAACATCAATTTAGTGCTGAAATCATTACTTGTCCTACCGCCAAACCTAAGTCTCAAGCCCTCAACCTGATTGAAACTTAACATTTTGTAATATGGCCCAATTTCAAGCATTCCGGTTTCGTAATAGCCATTGGTAATTAGATAAATTATATCAACATAAGTTTTAAAAATCGGAACATTTTTAATGGAATCGACCATAATGTAAATATTGTTTTCCTTAACCGTAAGGCTATCGTGTCGTGAGTTTGCCCAAAATGTTTTGTCTTTATCATAACAATCATCTAAAATTGTGACATTTGTTGGTGTGGAGTAAAATTCATTTTCTTTTGGTTTATCAAAAACAAAATCTTTGTATGTTGTTGTTCTATGCCCGAAAAAACCGATTGTGCGTCTTGAGTTTTCTATCACATTGAAATCAACCACAACATAATCTTTTGTAATCATCCAGTATTTATCATTAATTTTATCGTAGTCCTGGCGAATTGCATAATCGTTAATAAAATTAATATTGATATCATCAGCAATTTTAATTTCAACTTTTTTCATAGCAAAACTGCTGTCGCTTACCCAAAAGTTGCCCGTAAATGTCAGTTCTTGTTTTCGCCGAGGTTTAAACATAATTTGATAACACCATTTATTACCAATAAAAGAACTATCAACAAGATAATACCTATAAAATGATAATCCGAAATTTGCAACGGGGCTGACAAAATTTTTATCGAAAACATTAATGTAATTATCGTATATATTTACATTCTGATAAAGATTGCCGAGAAACTGTGTTATACTTTCATTTTCAACACCTGATATTTTTGATGCTCTAATAACTTCTTTTTTCACCTTTGGATTGGAACGATAATAAATATCAGAAATAGTTTCGCTTAAAAGCATTGGAAGATAAGCTTTTCCGTTAACTGTTGAAGTATCAACATAATCGAAAATAAATTTGAAAGGTTTTAAGATTTTTTTGTTCCTTAATTTATCGGTAATATTATTAGCATCGAATTGAATTTTATTATAAACTTCATATTGATAATAGTCGAAGTTTTTTTTGTTATTTGTTTCCTTGTTTTCAATAATTTTTCTGAGCAAAACTTCTGCCGGATTTTCTCCGGGCCTAACAACTACTTCATCAAGAAGAATGTTATCAGCTGCAAGCTCAAAATTGATATATTGAAATTTGTTTTTTTCAATTGCTTTTGTTTGAGAAATATATCCAATAAATGAAGCAGAGATTGAATCGGAAGGATTATATGTTTCAAAAAAATATTCTCCATTAAAATCACTTATCGCACCAATGTTTGTTCCTTTCAAATAAACATTGGCGAAGGGGACAGGTTCTTTTGTGGCAGAATCACTTACTTTACCCAAAATTTTTGTAATTTGAGATAATACCTTAATGGGTAAAATTGAAGAAAAAAGAAGGATAATAGCAATAAATCTGATTCTATGAACTGAAAGCATGTTTATATTTCAAAGTGCAAATAAATTAATACTTAGAATACGAATGTCAATATTATGAAATTTATTTAATTTTTCTAATCATAAAATTCCTTCTTTTAGAATGTCGTGTAAATGAATTATTCCAACATAATTATCGTTTTGTGTAACAGGAAGTTGAGTGATATTGTTTTTTTTCATAATATCAAGAGCATTTATAACAAGCTCGTCTTCATCAATTGTTTTCGGATTTATTATCATTATTTCTTTTGCTATAATATTTTCTATTGATGATTTGGTGTGAAGCATTCTTCTTAAATCTCCGTCAGTAATGATTCCGATAATTTTATTTTCCTTTGTTACAGCTGTAGCACCCAGACGTTTGGATGATATTTCTAAAATTGTAGTTTTAATATCATCGTTTTCGCATACTTGAGGAGCTTCGTTATTTTTATACAGATCAACTACTCTTAAATATAATTTTTTTCCAAGTGTTCCTCCGGGATGAAATTTTGCAAAATCGCTTGCCGTAAAATTTCTCCGTTCTAAAAGGCAAATAGCCAGTGCATCACCGAGAACTAATTGGGCTGTTGTGCTTGATGTTGGAACAAGATTATTCGGGCAGGCTTCTTTCTCAACAGTTGAATTAATTACAAAATCAGCATGAATGGCTAAATACGAGTTAACGTTTCCGACAATGGCAATAAGTTTATTTTTGCGTAATTTTAAAAGAGGAACAAGAACTTTTATTTCTGGAGTTTCTCCGCTTTTCGACAAACATATAATAATATCATCATCACGAATTATTCCTAAATCGCCATGAATAGCATCGGCAGCATGTAAAAATATTGCAGGTGTGCCTGTTGAATTTAAAGTTGAAACAATTTTAGTAGCAATATTTGCGCTTTTACCGATTCCCGTAATAATTATTCTACCCTTAGATTTATAAATTAATTCAACACAAGATGTAAAGTCATCATTTATTGACTTTTTCAAATTGATAATTGCATCAATTTCAGTGTTGATTGTTTCTATTGCAATTCTTTTTATATCTTTTTTTGATTCCACCTTTAAAAAAAAAATTATTATTTTATTTTATTTTGTTATTTATTGTTATATTTGTTAAAAACACCAAAATTGATGGTGAAAATATTGATTAATTAATAAACATTAATAATAAAATAATATTTTATCAGTTGTATAAAAATTTTAGTGTATATTTAGATTGATTAAAAATATTCTATTTTAACGTATCAAAGAAATGAGAAGAAAGGAAGATAAATCGTTGATAGGGTTATTGAAGAAGTTTTTTGGTTTTGAGAGTTTTAAAGGAAATCAAGAAGCAATAATTAATAATGTTCTGGAAGGAAATGATTCTTTTGTAATAATGCCAACCGGCGGAGGTAAGTCTATGTGCTATCAACTTCCGGCTTTAATGAGCGATGGTACAGCTATAATTATCTCACCCTTAATAGCTTTAATGAAAAATCAAGTTGATGCCATTCGTAGTTTTGGATCAGAAGTGGGAATAGCTCACGTATTGAATTCATCCCTGTCAAAACAAGAAATAACTCAGGTTAAAGAAGACCTATTGGCAAGAAAAACGAAATTATTGTATGTAGCCCCCGAATCACTTACTAAAGAAGAAAACATTGAATTTTTTAAAGATTTAAACATAGCTTTTTATGCTATTGATGAAGCTCATTGTATTTCTGAATGGGGACATGATTTTAGGCCCGAATACAGAAGACTTCGGCCGATAATTGATGAAATTGGAAAAAAGGTTCCGCTAATTGCTTTAACTGCTACTGCAACACCAAAGGTTCAACACGATATTCAAAAAAATCTTAATATGATGGAGGCTAAAATATTTATGTCTTCATTCAATAGGCCGAATTTATATTACGAAGTTCGCCCTAAAAACAAAGAAGTTATTAAGGAAATAATAAAATATATTAAATCTCAACCCGGAAAATCCGGAATTGTGTATTGCTTGAGTAGAAAAAAAGTTGAAGAAGTCGCAGAAACACTCCAAGTTAATGGAATAAGGGCTTTGCCTTATCATGCCGGACTTGACACCAATACTCGAAAAAACAATCAGGATAGATTCCTTATGGAAGATGTTGAGGTGATTGTTGCAACAATTGCTTTTGGAATGGGAATTGATAAACCTGATGTGCGGTTTGTAATTCATCATGATATTCCTAAAAGCCTTGAAGGATATTATCAGGAAACCGGAAGGTCGGGCCGAGACGATGGAGAAGGCAATTGTATAGTTTTTTACAATTATGATGATATAATTAAGCTTGAGAAATTTATGAAAGGCAAACCTGTTGCCGAACAGGAAATTGCAAAACAACTTCTCATAGAAACAGTTTCTTATGCCGAATCATCGATTTGTCGCCGAAAACAATTACTGCATTATTTTGGCGAAGTATATGAAGATGAAAATTGCAATAATTGCGATAATTGCTTGCACCCCAAAGAAAAATTTGAAGGTAAAGACAGTGTTAAAATTGTTCTGGAAGCCGTTTTGGAAGTTAAACAACTTTTTAAATCAAAACACATAGTTAATATTTTAGTTGGTAAACCGAATGCTACAATTAAATCTTTTAAACACGATAAACTGAAAGCATTTGGAAGAGGAATGGATCAAGATGAGAAATACTGGAATGCGGTAATAAGGCAAACCTTGATTGAACGCCTTCTGGTTAAAGACATTGATAGTTATGGCTTGTTGAAATTCACCCCCGAAGCTAAGCAATTTCTGAAAAAGCCTTATTCAGTCATGTTAACTAAGGATCATGATTATGAAAATCCTGATGATGAGTTTTTTGCAATGGGAGGCGGACACAAAACAAGTACGACTGATAAAGTTTTGTTTGCTTTGTTGAAAGACCTAAGAAAAGATATTTCAAAAAACGAAAACCTTCCTCCATTTGTTATATTTCAAGATCCTTCACTCGAAGATATGGCCATTCAATATCCTATCACAAATGAAGAATTACAACAAATAACGGGAGTGGGTGTTGGGAAAGCAAGAAAATATGGCCAACCGTTTCTCGAGCTTATTGAAAAATATGTTGAAGATAATGAGATAATTCGACCAAATGACATGATAGTTAAATCGGTTGTCAATAAATCGGGTTTAAAAGTTTTTATTATTCAGAGTATCGACCGAAAACTTGCTCTCGAAGATATTGCAAATGCCAAAAATATGACGGTTAGTGAGTTGCTTTCAGAAATTGAAAGTATAGTTTCATCGGGTACAAAGGTAAATATCGGATATTATATTAGTGAATATATTGATCCGTATCATGAAGAAGAAATTTACGAATTTTTTAATGAAGCTGAATCTGATTCAATTGAAGACGCATTAGAAGAATTGGGCGAAGAAGAATACACAGAAGAAGAAATAAGACTAATGAGAATTAAATATATTTCAGAGGTTGGGAATTAATGAGAGAATGATTGAATGTGTGAATGAGAGAACGCATGAATAAGAAAATAATTCCTAAGTTGTTTAAAGTAAGTAAAATAATTTTTATTATTTGCCTTAGTTTTTACTTTTTTTCTTGTGGGGAAAGCAAATCAAATTATGAAAAAAGTAAACTGAAAAACCTGATTTCGGTTGAAAAAATGATAGATATTCTTGTTGATGTTCAAATTGTTGAAGCTGCATTAGTTAAAAAACGAGGGAAAAATGAGGATACTGATTTTTATTCGCAATATTATTATAAAAAAATTTTTACTAAATATAGTATTTCCAAGGATCAATACGACTTTAGCTTAGAATATTATAAAAATAATATTGAAATTTTTGAAAAGATTTATCAACAAGTTAGCGACTCATTATTAATAATAAAAAAAGAGATTTTAGATAAAAAGGATACCTTGGTGGTTTCTGAGAAAAAAAAATCAGAAGTTTAAGGATTAGTAAAAGTTGCTGTGCATTCTTCCGAAACGCCCTGGTATGAATAATCATACGACCAATCAATTTTATTAGTTGAATAAACTCCGCTTCCACTAACTGTCCAACCGTTGGGTAAAGTTTGTGATTGAACCGTGATTGTGCTTCCTGCTACTATTGCAGTGGCGGTTTCATCAGTAAGAAGAAAGTTTGAAATAAGTACTTGAATGCTATTATTTGGATCAGCAGAAATTTGAACTTTGTATGTGGCTTTTGAGCATTGATCGTTTACTACCCATTCACCAAGGAATTTATCCCTGTCGGGTTCATTGCTATTTGAATCGTCTTCGGGGCTACAAGAAGTAAGTATTACTGAAATAATTAACAAACAGTATATAAGAAAGTAGGTTTTGTTTTTCATAATCAATAAAAATAATTTTATTAAGATTCATTTATAACGCAGTTTAAAACGAAATATTTTTTCTTGGATGTATGCTAAGCTGATATTTTTATAAACATTGTTAATTCTAAATAATAATTTTGAATTTAGTGATATACGAACTCAGCAGAATTTTACTCTTTCTTAATTTTATATCTGCCGGCTTCTTTCAAAGCCTTTGTGATTATCCATTCAATCTGTCCATTTGTACTTCTAAATTCATCAGCAGCCCACTTCTCTACTGCTTTCATTATTTCAGGATTTATTCTAAGCACAAACGCTTTTTTCTTAGCCATAACCTTCAAAATCTGTCAATTAAATTCTTACTATTGGTTTTTTAATATATTAAGCGATCCGAAAGAAATATTTCTTTCGACTTCGGCCTTCTGCCTTCGGTCTTCCGTCTTCGGCCTTCCAACTTTCTACTGGTGCAAAGTTCCTGTGTTGATTACTGGACTTGCATCTTTATCGGAACAAAGAACTATCATTAAGTTACTGACCATAACGGCTTTTTGTTCTTCGTCAAGTTCAATAAGTTCTTTTTCAGAAAGTTGTTCAAGAGCCATTTCAACCATACTAACCGCTCCTTCAACAATTTTAATTCGGGCGGCAACTATTGCTGTTGCTTGTTGGCGTCGAAGCATTGC
Organism: Bacteroidales bacterium; assembly: GCA_016342645.1. GTDB lineage: Bacteria > Bacteroidota > Bacteroidia > Bacteroidales > JAEINX01 > JAEINX01. The sequence goes on from JAEINX010000029.1 coordinate 26,370, forward strand.
TCCGGCAATTTCAGAAGAATAAGCCAAATAGCTGATCCTTGCTTCCATAACTTCAATTCCGGCAATTGAAAGTCGTTCGTCAAGTTCTTTTTCTAAAACATGATTAACATCTTCACCCCCTGATCGTAAGGTTATATCTGACTGTTCGTCATCAAAATTATCATAAGGATAGTGCCCTGCTAATTTTCTTATAGCCGCTTCACTTTGAATATTTACAAAATGTGCATAATCATCCACATCAAAAGCTGCTTTAAAAGTATTATTGACTTTCCAAACCAAAACAATTCCTATCATAATCGGATTTCCGATTTTATCGTTCACTTTGATTGGATCGCTGTCGAGATTTCTTGCACGTAGCGAAATTTTCTTTCTCGTAAAAAATGGATTTACCCAAAAAAATCCATTATTTTTGACAGTTCCTTTATATGCACCAAATAAAATTAAAACACTCGATTCGTTTGGATTAACAACAAAAAAACCACCAATTGTGAAAAATCCAATAACTAAAAATGCAACAAGCCAAATTTGCTTTAAGAAGATTATCCCAAGAATTGGGAATGCGATCAATAAAATTGTTACAGGTAATAATAAGTAACCTGAAGCTGCAAAAAATTCTTTTTCGGTTTTCATAATTCTTTTTTTTTATAAAGTTAATATGATATTAAAATGATATTGCAATGATACAACAAAAAAATCACTTGTCAAGTGTTTTTTGAAAAAAAATTAAAATATTTTCAATTGTTTGACAATTTTAAAATAATTTTGCTTTTCTTTTATTTAGAGAACATTTGAATATGAAGTATAAACATTTATTTTTTGATCTTGATCGTACTATTTGGGATTTCGATAATAATGCCCTATTAACTTTTAAAGAAATATATGAAAAATATAAACTAAAAGAATTAGGCATCAATTCTTTCGAAATTTTTTATTCTAAATATAAATTTCATAATAATGCTTTATGGGCATTGTATCGAAAAGCTGAAATCGAAAAAGAAGTTTTAAGCGTAAAAAGATTTGAATTGACTTTATATGATTTTGGAATCGTTGATAAAAATCTGGCAGAAAAAATAGCTTACGATTATATTACTTTAAGTCCTTTGAAAACAGGATTATTTCCTCATGTTTACGAGGTTTTGAATTATTTGTCTGAAAAATATAAGCTTCACATTATTACAAACGGTTTTGAAGAGGTTCAATACAAAAAGATAAAAGTTTCGGATTTAAATAAATATTTTGAAAACATAATCACTTCTGAAGAAGCAGGAACAAAGAAACCTGAAAAACAAATTTTTGAGTTTTCTTTATCAAAGGCCTCGGCAAAGCCAGACGAAAGTTTGATGATTGGAGACGATATTGCAGTGGATATTGTTGGTGCAAAAACAATTGGGATAGACCAAGTGTTTGTGAATTACCATAAAATTTCTCACGATGAAGACATTACTTATGAAATTAATGATTTAATCGAATTGAAAGCGTTTTTATAATTTGTACTTACATTCGTTCATTAATTATTACTTTTGTAAAATTAAATATATATACTATTGTAGTAAAATTCAAATATATACATGGATATATTCACAGCTGAAAATGTTACAAAGCAATTCGCAAATCATAAGGCCTTGAATGAAGTAAGTATTTCGGTACCAAAACAAAGCATTTTTGGTTTGCTTGGACCCAACGGTGCCGGAAAAACAACATTCATCAGGATAATAAATCAAATAAGTGCTCCCGATGAAGGCCAATTGTTTTTTGCCGGTGAGAAACTAAAACCCAAACATGTGGAGCTTATCGGTTATCTGCCAGAGGAAAGAGGACTGTATAAAAAGATGAAAGTCGGTGAGCAGGCAATTTATTTAGCTCGCTTAAAAGGAATTAATAAGTCGGAGGCTATAAAGAAATTAAAATTTTGGTTCGAGAAATTTGAAATTTTAAGTTGGTGGAATCGCAAAGTAGAAGAACTCTCGAAAGGTATGCAGCAAAAAATTCAGTTTATTGTTACTATTCTCCATGAACCCGAGCTTTTAATTTTCGATGAACCTTTTAGTGGCTTTGATCCGATAAATGTAAATATACTGAAAGACGAAATTTTAAATCTTCGTAATAATGGAGCTACAATAGTTTTTTCTACTCATAATATGTCTTCTGTCGAAGAGCTTTGCGACCATATTGCCTTAATTGATAATGCCGAAAAAATCCTTAACGGACAAGTTAGTGAAATAAAAAATCAGTTTAAATCAAATACATTTGAAATATTTTTCTCAGGTTTAAACAAAGAATTAAGTGATGTTCTTAATCCGAAGTTTCAGATAATTGAGATTAAAAATATTGATGATAAAAATTCAGTTAGAATTAAAATTAAGGAGAAATCATCACCAAATGAATTAATTCAGAACCTTTTACCTCATCTAACAATAAATTCGTTTAACGAAATAATTCCAACGATGAATGAAATATTTATTCAAAAAGTTAATGAAAATGTTGGGAAATAAGAAGAATATGGGAAATAAGGAAATAGGGAAATATGAGGAATAAAGGAAATAGGGAAATTGAAGAAATAGAACATAACTCCAACGACAGAAGGACGTCCGTATGGATACTTATTCAAATAAATCACCAACAATTACTTCTAATTACCACTTAATACCGAAATAAAATGAGCAAAATATTCCTGATTATTCAAAGAGAATATCTTACGAGGGTGAAAAAAAAATCGTTTATTGTTATGACGATTATTGGTCCTATATTGATGGCGGCTTTGTTTATTGTCCCAATTTTTATTGCTCAGTATTCAAGTGAAGAAAAAAAAATAATTGGAGTATTAGACGAAACCGGGATTTTTCATAGTAAATTCAAAAATTCCGATGATATTTTCTTTCATTATATTTATACCGATTTGAATTCTGCTAAAGATCAAATGCTTAAAAGTGAAGATTATGCATTGCTTTATATTCCGAAGACTCAGATTGCATTGCCTACTTCTGCCATTATATATTCAAACATTCAGCCTAATATAAATGTAAAAAGTTATATTCAAAGGATTATGAGTAAAGAGATTGAGGATGAAAAGCTTATCGTTAATATCGACAAGCTTAATTTGTTGCCCGAAGACAGAAAAATTGCATTAAACATTCCAAACTCAATTAAAACATCAATCACTCTGACTACAATTAAGATTGTTGGTGACGGTGAAGAGGAGAAAACATTTACGGAATTAAGCATGGTTTTAGGAATTTTTTCGGGAGTATTGATTTATTTTTTCATATTTCTTTTTGGTGCTCAGGTAATGAGGGGAGTTATTGAAGAAAAGACCAGCCGGATAGTTGAAATAATAGTTTCTTCCGTAAAACCATTTCAATTAATGCTTGGAAAAATACTTGGAATCGCAATGGTAGGACTGACACAATTTTTACTATGGATAATTCTAACTTTTACTATTGTTGGTATTTTTCAGGCAATATTCCCTGATAAAATTCAAAACAAAAACACTGAGTTGCTAATCCAAAATAATGGGCTTGGACAAAAATTAAATACACAAACAATTACTGAATCAACTGATGAAATGTCAAAAGTATTTGAAGCAATTGCTTCAATTAATTTCGTAACAATGATACTTTCATTTATTTTCTATTTCATTGGAGGTTACTTGCTTTACGGGGCTCTATTTGCAGCAATCGGTTCGGCTGTTGATAATGAAACCGATACTCAGCAATTTATGTTACCGATAACAATTCCACTTATTTTTTCATTAATTTTGGCTCAGTTTGTAATTGAAAACCCCGAAGGACCTCTTGCTTTTTGGTTGTCAATAATTCCGTTTACATCGCCAATAATAATGATGGTTAGAATTCCATTCGGAGTACCTTATTTTGATTTATTTTTATCTATGTCATTGTTGGTGATCGGGTTTTTGGGAACAACCTGGCTTGCCGCAAAAATTTATAGAACAGGGATTTTAATGTATGGTAAAAATGTAAATTATAAGGTAATTTGGAAGTGGATCAAATATGGGAGTTGATTGATTCTGTTTGATTATTTTATTGGCCACAAAATATTATTTAGTAAATGCTTATTGATTTTCTTTTGTAAATTTTTGTGATACCTTACGAATATCATTACCAACATTTGACCAATCTGACACCATAACTTTTTGATCTGCTTCTAAAGATGATCTTGAATAATTATAATCAAAATAGCTCCTGCCAGGTTTAAAACTGAACCAAATCCTATCAGAAAATTATTTTTTTGAAGTAAAAAGTCTGTTCCAAATATATCCTTTTCGTCATTCATTATTTTAATAATTAATTGTATCTATTAATTAAACTTATATTTAGGTATAATATTTAAAACAAAAATAAAATAATATTTGATAAAATTAATAAAAGCAGTTATTTTTTTTTAAAAATATACAGATATTTATCCAAACAATCAAATTAAACCATCCTCCTTGCCCTTGTAATTTCCCTTTTTCCTGTCGGGCCGGGTAAACCTTCAACTTTGAAGCCTGCATTTTTTAATGCTCTTTTTACTGATCCTTTAGCTGAATAAGTTAATAATATACCATTGATTTTCATAGCCGAAGCAATTTTTCGAAAAACTTGCTCAGTCCATAATTCGGGTTGAAGATCGGGAGAAAAGGCATCGAAATAAACTAAATCAAAATTATTATTTTCCAATTTAATATTTTGAACTTTATCGTTGATTTTTTTTATTGTGAAATTTTCATTAAAAGCAACTTTTCTATTCCAATCAGATGTGTGAAGCTTTAAAAAAATCTCCTTTGAATTATCTTTGTCAATGATTTTATGGTAATTAAGTTTACTATAAAATGATTCTTTCAAAGGATTTGATTCAACGGTTATGTAATTAATTTTTGTATTTTTTCCTTCAAAATAAGTTAGAAAAGCGTTTAAACCGGTTCCGAAACCAAGTTCAAAAATATTTATTTCTTCGTGCGAATTTATTATAGTCTTTAAACCCGCATCAATAAAAATATGTTTAGACTCTTCAATAGCTCCGTAAGTTGAATGATAGGTTTCGTTTAGATTTGGAAGGAAAATTGTATGCGAGCCGTCACCGCTCTGAACGATTTCTGCCTGAGCGTATTTGCTAACATTTTTTGATGCTTTGCTTATGTCTTTATTACAAAATTTCATTATCAATTTTAAAAAAAGAAAAAAAATGACTTAATTTGAAAAAGTTTTTAAAAGTAATAAATAAACCCATTTTTAACCTATTAAAATTATAAATAATGAAACTAATTAAATTTTACCTGATTTTTATTATTGTTTGTGTATTTGCAAGTGTTAATGCACAGCCTCAAATACCGCCTGTCCCAATTGATGAGGATGTTGTTGTTGGGCAATTAGATAACGGATTAAAATATTATATCCGAAAAAATACCCGTCCCGAAAACCGTGCTGATTTTTATATTGTTCATAATGTGGGAGCAATTCTTGAAAATGACGATCAGGATGGCCTTGCTCATTTTTGCGAACATATGGCTTTTAACGGAACAAAAAATTTCCCTGACAAAGGAGTCTTGAATTTTCTTGAAAGAATTGGGGTTAAGTTTGGCCATAATGTGAATGCTTTTACAGGCACCGATGTTACCTGTTATAATCTTAGTGATGTTCCAACCACTAACGAATCGTGGATAGACTCTGCATTATTGGTTTTGCATGACTGGTCGCATTATGTTTCTTTTGAAGATGAAGAAATCGATGCCGAGCGTGGAGTAATTCACGAAGAATGGAGAACAAGAAGAAACGCCGATTTCCGTATTAGAAAAAAAACAAGTGATGTTACCTATAATAATTCCAAGTATGCAGAAAGAGATGTTATCGGACAGTTAGATGTTATTGATAATTGTTCATATGAAACTATGCGTGAATTCTATAACGATTGGTATAGAACGGACCTTCAGGCCATAATAATTGTAGGAGATTTTGATGTTGAGAAAATGAAAGAAAAAGTTATCGCTCTTTTTTCCGAAATCCCTAAAAATGAAAATCCGAAAGAGCGCTACGATGTTGAAATTCCTGATAATGAAGAACCGCTTATTGGTATTGTTACTGACCCCGAAGCAAAAAATATTATGATTCAGATATATTACAAACATGATATTGTAAAACCGGAGAATAAAGACCAATCATATCTTTTTTTGTCATTGATGAGGGACTTTTGTACAATCATGCTGAATAACCGATTTGCTGAATTAGTTCAAAAACCAAATCCACCATTTGTTGTAGGCCAAGGCTATTATGGTTCTTTAACAAGAACAAAAGATATTTTTGCACTTTTTTCTATAGCAACCCCCGAAAAAGAAAAAATCGCTCTAAGCACCTTGTTAGCTGAAGCTGAAAAAATTAAACGTTATGGTTTTACAATATCCGAGTTTGAAAGGACTAAAAAAGAATTTTTAAGCAATCTTGAAACTGATTATAAAGATAAAGATAATAGAACAAATAATTCTTTCGTATGGGAATATTTTAGTAATTTTCTAACAAACGAACCTATTCCAAGTATTGATTTTTACTATAATACGACAAAGAAAGTTCTTCCTTTTATTGATATTGAACAGGTCAATATGCTTGCAAAATCATTTTTTACTGATGATAATATTGTTGTAACAATTTCAGGGCCGGAAAAAGACTTTGAATCTCTTCCAACGGAAGAGGAAATTTTGAAAGAGCTTGAAAATGTTAAAAGTTTAGAGCTTGAAGCGTATAAGGATGAGATGTCCGAGAAACCCTTAATTGAAAATATACCCGAACCCGGGAAAATCGTTAAAGAAACAAATATTGAACAATTTGATGCTACCGAATGGACTTTAAGCAACGGAGTTACAGTTATTTTCAAGAAAACCGATTTTAAAGATGATGAAATTTTAATGTCTGCTTTTAGTTTTGGTGGAGTCTCATTATATAATCTCGATGATTTACCGTCAGCCGGTTTTGCATCTACAATGATAGAACAATATGGACTTGGAGATTTTAATTCAATTGACTTAAAAAAAGTTCTTACAGGCAAAGTCGTAAGAGTATCTCCAAGCATTGATGATGAAACTGAAGGTTTTCAGGGGAGTTCTTCCGTTAATGATTTAGAAACTATGTTTAAGCTTTTATATCTATATTTTGATAGCCCTCGTTTCGACGAAGATGCTCATAATGCATTCATGGAACGGATAAAAGCCTATGTTCAAAACATGAGCATGGATCCATCAAAAGTATTCAACGATTCGGTTGCTGTAATTAATGCCGATCATAATCCACGAGTACAACCTATTTGTGTCGAATTTCTTGAAAAAGTGGAATTTGAAAAAATAAAAAGAATTTACCAAGAACGCTTTGCAGATGCTAACAACTTCACTTTTATTTTTGTTGGTAATATTGATGTGGAAACTTTTAAACATCTCGTTGAAACTTATTTGGCCTCACTTCCAACAGTCGAAAATGACGAAACATTTAAAGATAATGGTGTAAGAGCTCCTGAAGAGAAAGTAGTAAGAGTTATTAAGAAAAAACTTGAAGTCCCAAAATCAACTGTTTCAATTAATTATAGTGGCGATTTTGACTATGATGATTATTTTGAAAGAATAAATGCAAAAGTAATTTCCCATGTTTTGGAATTACGATTTACGGAAGTTATTCGCGAAAAAGAAGGTGGAACTTATGGTGTTAGAGTAAGATTGTCAACTTCTAAATATCCTTGGGAAAATTATAAACTAACTATTAAATTTGATTGTGATAATGAAAAAGCTGAAAAGCTGAAAAAATTAGTTTATGAGGAAATTGAAAAAATCGTGAATGAAGGGCCTTCACAAACCGATCTTGATAAAGCAAAAAAATATTTTATTAAAAAAAGAGAAGAAGGTTTGAAAGAAAATCGTTTCTGGCTTGGAAAGATTAAAAATGCCTATTTCTATGGTAATGAAAATATTAAACTTGACGATTATAATGAAATCATTGATAAGATTACTATAAAATCAGTAAAGAAAGCAGCTAAAAAGCATATTGATACAAGTAAATATGTTGAGGTCTTGCTAATGCCTGAGGAATAATACTATAATGATAGAATGAGTCAATGAGAGAGAGAATGATAGAATGAGAGAATGAGATAATGAGATAATGAGTTAATGAGTTAATGAGTTAATGAGAAGATGAGTCGGTGATAGGATGAGTCAATGAGAGATGAAGATGTTATATTTAAGTATTTTAGAATTGACTCATTCAATCATTCTATCATTTATTATACAGCAAATTAATACCAAGTATATTCTGAGATATTTGTAATTCTTTTATAAAAGTAGCAGATGAATAATCATAAATATTAATCTTGTTACTTTCGGTTATAAACATCCTTGAATTTAATTTTTCATAAAGTATTTGATTTGCTGAAATATTATCAATATATAAATTACTTGAATTTGAATTGTAGTTGTAAGAATAAATTGAGTTTTGATATGCAATTAGAAAATTATTTTCATCAATTTGGGCTATAGAATTAATTTTTCCATAGGGGAGGGTGAAATTTGTGTTTGAATAAATATCCTCAAAATTATAAGTTCTGATAAGATTGCTTCCGTTTGCTTCTTCAAATGAAATAATGCTGTAATCATCAAGTGGAAAAATTCTTGAGACATTGTTGAAGGCAGTAAATGAGTGTCTTTCGCTACCACTAATATTATAATATGCAACAATACTTCCATTCCCTGAAGTTTTGCTTTTTAAATTTGCGGCAATATATTCACCGAACCTGATAGGATTTGTAGGTAAGAATGTATTCTGAGACTGAGCAGTGAATTTAATTGTTCCGCTGTGATTATAACCATTAATATATTCATGGGAAAATGCAAGATAAAGTATGTTGTCGTGCAAAAACATACAATCGAAATCATGCATTGGTTGATAAATTATCGGTTCTAAGGACCAGTCCAATTGACCATCATCAATATTTAAAACATTAAGGTTTGTAATGTTTCGTCCGCTTATAAACAATTGACGGTAAAAGGAATTAATTATTGAGGCCGAATAATCGCCTTCAATAGTGAATAATTCCTGAAGTTTGAAATCATTATCAATTTTATTTATTTTAAGTTGATTGTTACCTGTGTTAGTAATAACTATCAGGCTTTCGAATTGTTTTTCAATCTCAGAAAGAAAAATATTTATAAATTCTTTTTTTGAATTATTGGCATTAGTAGCAATAATTAAAATATAATATTTTCCGGATGAAAGATGTATATTATCAATAACATAGTCGAGATCGATTTTATAGGTATTGGATTTTGGCTGAATAAATAAGGGTGAAGTTACGGGAATAAGATTTTCGTTTATAATAGAAATGTTAATGGATTTCAGTTGACTATTATCCGAAACATCAGCTATTATTCGAATAGTATCGAGTACATTAAAAGTAGAGTTTTGTGCAGGTGAAATTAATTTTATTGTAGGAATAGAGTTGTTTTCATTTTTCTTGCAATTAGAAAAAAGAATTAACAAAGCCGATATTAATATTATCAGATATTTACTACGAATTTCAAACACAGAACAAAAATATAAAGAAAATCAATGTCAATAAAATCACTAAAAATATTTCACGTGTTTGCTGTATCCAAATATTTTCTATCTTTACACTAAGTTTTTTAAGCTAATTTTAAAAGCATGATTTATAAGGCATATTTCATGGTAGAAGCGATGGCATTCATCCGGAAGAAAAACCAAAACTTCAATCACACAATTAACATCATAAGTTATGCCATCGCCGTACCTAAACTGCTTCGTCCTTTCAAAACCAGCTTTCATCCTTTGAAAAGGCTTGTAGGTACAATAAGTTTAAAAGCGAATCGAGAATATAAAAAAGCTTAATATCCTTAATTCTTTTAAAAACATAATATTATGAAAACAAAAACTACTTTTATTTTATTTGCTGCAATACTTTTTTGCAGTTTATTGATTATCCAGTTAGGATGTAAAAAAGATGATAATGGGGGTTTTGCAACAGTTACAACAGCAACAATTACCAATATAACTCGTAGCACCGCAACAAGCGGTGGTAATGTTAGCGATGATGGCGGCTCAGCTGTTACGGCAAGAGGTGTTTGTTGGAGTACAAACCAAAACCCGACATTAAGCGATGAATATACTATTGACGGAATCGTAACAGGTACTTTTATAAGTGAAATTACAGGTTTAGCTGCAAACACAACATATTATGTGCGGGCTTATGCAACAAACAGCGAAGGTAGCGGTTATGGAAACCAGGAAACTTTTGCAACCCCAAATGGAGGAGGTGGTGGTGAACCATGCCCGGGAATACCAACAATAACCTACGAAGAACAAGTTTATAACACAGTTTTAATTGGCAGCCAATGCTGGTTAAAAGAAAACCTTAATTACGAAACCGGAAGCAGTTGGTGTTTTGATAATAATCCGGCTAACTGCGAAATTTATGGCCGTTTATATGATTGGCAGACAGCTTTGACAGCATGCCCAAGCGGCTGGCATTTACCAAGCGATGATGAATGGAAAATTCTGGAAGGCACCGTTGACAGCCAATATCCTATAGGCGACCCTGAATGGGATAACATAGGACCGAGAGGGTATGATGCAGGAAAAAAACTTAAATCCACAACAGGCTGGTACTCTGGTGGAAATGGAACAAATGATTTTGGGTTTGATGCCCTTCCCGGCGGTTACCACTCTACACTTGGTAATTTCTACGCTCTCACAGGCAATGCCAGCTTTTGGTCTTCGAGTGATTACAGTAGTTCCTACGCCTGGAGCTGGGTCCTTTACTATGGCAACGATGGAGTAAGCCCTTACCTCAGCGATAAGGTAAGCGGTTTCTCGGCTCGTTGTTTGCAGGATTAAAATTCGATATTTGATATTTATATCTTGAGAAGCAGGATCGGATTTTTAAAAACTGATCAGTTATATGTTTAAGATAAACCAAAGATTCCATCTTTTTAAAAGATGGAATCTTTAATTCAAAGTATATTATTTGACATTATCAATAAACTCATTTATAGTTTTTCTCCCCAGCCTCAATTCTTATTTTTAAAACATTTTCATCTGGTGGAATAGGGCAGGAGTACTTATGATTATAATTACATAAAGGATTATAAGCAAGATTAAAATCAAGAATAATAGTATCGCTTTTCGGGATTTTGAAATCAAGAAAACGTCCTCCGCCATAAGTTTCATTTCCAGAGGTTTCATCTTTAAAAGGGATAAAAAGATAATCTTCGTAACCGGCTCGATTTATAAGTTTAAGGTTTTGATAAACACTTAGTTTTTGCTGTGTATTATTAATATGAAATTTTAATTCGCCATATTTTATATAATCAGGCCTCCTGTCAGTTGAAGTTTTCATTTTAAACGGCTTAGCAGTTGTATCTCTCTCGAAACTACAGCTCACTTTGTAATCAAGATCAATCGGAAAATATTTTAAACCAATGAAATCAATTAATAATTCCTCAGTTAGGGGAGTGTTTTCAATATCCGTATAATCAATATCTTTTACATCTCTTTTTCGCTGAATTTTTATTTTGTAGATTTTTTCGGGATCATTTTCGCTAATCAAATCATTTGCCGGATTGAAAAAAAGCCAGGCATAAAGGTATGAAACAGCTTCACTAATTAAAGTTCTGACTCCTTTACTGCTTGTCCACCATTGTTTTGAATTATAAGTTATATCTTTTGAAGCAATTATGCCGATGTTGAAATAATCTGGAAAAGCCTCTTCAAACAAAAGTCTGCTTCTTCTTGCATGGCAAGCCATCGAAAAAATATTAAAAGAAGTTATCGGGCTATTAGAGGCAGTTATATAGTTTCTTACCTCCACGGCACTTGCATAGGTTCGGTCACGAAGAACACTTAAGGGAGTGGGTGTTTTGATTATTTTATCAGCATCTACACCTAATTTTTTCATCGTTAGGGCTGAAACTTCGGCATAAGTTTTGAATTTTGTTAAATAACTACCTTGAATAATTGGCATTCCGGTTACAATCAAAGTTTTATAATTACCTGAATTATATTCTTCGACTGCTTGTTTTAAAGCAAAATCAGGTAGCCATCCTTCAACCACCAGAACATCGGTTTTAACAGTTTTTGTTATTGAAAGAAAAGGATAAATATTTCTAATTCCGATATAGATGAGAATAATAACTAAAGTCAGAATTAAAAGCTTCCCTAAAAATGTTAGTGAATATTTCTCCCTTTTACTAATTATTTTGAACCTCATGTGTTTTAAATTAAAATATTGCAAATTACGTAAAATAATCTCACAGGGGAAAAACTCATCCTTTTTCTACAAAAGAATCTGTCATCTTGCAGCCGATATCCTGTATCTTGTATCTTGTATCCTGTATCTTGTATCCTGTATCTTGTATCCTGCATCTTGTATCCTGTATCTTGTATCCTGTATCTTGTATCCTGTATCCTGTATCTTGTATCCTGTATCCTGTATCTTGTATCCTGTATCCTGTATCT
>JAEINX010000197.1 GCA_016342645.1 Bacteroidales bacterium
TACTTTTGATCTATTGCGCCTAAAATTATTTAAAAACCGTAGTGATTAATAAATTTATTAAATTTGTAAAAAATACTTTATGGATTTACAGACCCGAAAACTAAATGCAATTGAATTTCTTATAAAACTTAAAGACGATAAGTTATTTAACAAATTAGAATCAATTATAATTGAAAGCCAAAATGAAAATAAACAAGAGCTAAAGCCATTAACTCAAAAACAACTAATTAACAGAGCAAAACAAGCAAACGAAGATTATCTTGCCGGAAATTTCAAGACTCAGGAGCAATTAGAAATAGAATCAGAGAACTGGTGAGATGATAAAAATAATTTGGTCAGACTTCGCATCAAAAACTCTTGCTGAAATATTTGAATATCATAAAGACGTAGCAGGTAAAAATGTTGCACATAAAATTAAAGCAAATATTTTTTCTTCAACAAAACAACTATTAAAATACCCACAATCAGGTCAAATTGAAGAATCGTTAATAATACTTAATGAGGGACATCGGTATTTAGTATCTGGAAACTATAAAATTGTATATAAAAAAGTTAATGAAAGTATTTTAATTACCGATATTTTTGACTCACGACAAGACCCAATATAAATTAATGATCCAATAAGAAAATCAGATAGGTAAAGAAAAATATTTAGAGAGATGAATTCTGAAGGGATGGCATCCCTCCGGCAGAATAATGCTGTTAATAATTGTACATTCATCTTCACAAGGGATGCCATCCCAATCGAAGAATCGAATGTAATAGGAGGCATTATAAATTAGCTGGAAAAATTGAATATCGAACATTGATTAACGAATTATGAATTTTGAATAAATATGATTTAAAGGATGATTTCAACCATATAACAATACGAAGCGAAGCAAGTCCGTATGGAAAACAATTTAAGCATTGACTCTCATTATCAACAATGTTTTAAGCTTAAATCTTTCTTAGAAGGGTCTAAGTCCCCGAAATGAATAATACCGACAAAAATCCGAATCATAGTCTGTTGTTTAAAAAAGTGGGGACTTAGACCCTGTACCTAAACTGATAACAAAAACACCGCAGGCTTTTTATGAATATCGGGCTTGAGTTTTCTCCACTCAAAAATTGATTTTGTAGCGATATATTCATTTTCAAGAGTCAGATTGCAGGCGATACAAACTTGCGTTTTGTCTGAACAAACTTGTGTTAATGAATTAAAAACTTGTGTGTTTCTATAGGGTGTTTCAATAAAAATCTGTGTTTGTTTTTTTGTAAAAGATAGTTTCTCAAGTTCTTTTATTTTTTTTATTCTTTCGTTTTCTTTTATCGGTAAATATCCGACGAATGCAAAATTCTGGCCATTAAAACCTGAAGCCATCAAAGAAAGAATAATTGATGAAGGGCCAGTCAGTGGTATTACTCTGATATTGTTTTTATGAGCCCTTTTTACAATTTCAGCTCCCGGATCGGCAATGCAAGGTACTCCGGCTTCGGATAACAATCCGACATTTTTTCCTTTTTTTAGTGAATCAAGATAATTTATGGATTCTTCAAACTTTGTGTGTTCGTTTAAAATATGAAAAACAACTCTGTCGAAATCCTTATCAAAATTTGCTTTTCGCAGAAATCTTCTTGCCGAGCGTAACTCCTCAACAATAAATTCGTCAAGAGAATTAATTATCGCATAATTATATTGCGGAATAACTCTGTCGGTATTATCATTACCGAGGGTTGTGGGAATTAAATATAAAATACCTGAACTATTCATGTTTACCATGGTATTTTGTTTAGGTCGATATTCCCTCCTGAAATTATTATTCCTATTCTTTTATTCTCAAAATACTTCCTATTTTCCAGAATAGCTGCAAATGGTACAGCCGAAGAGGGTTCAATAATTATTTTCATCCTTTCCCAAATCAGTTTCATAGCTTGAATAATTGACTCTTCTCTAACCGTAAAAATTTCGTTTACATATTCACAAATAATGGGAAAAGTTAACGATCCGAGCGAAGTTAATAAACCATCTGCAATTGTATTAGGGTTGATGGAAGGAATGAACTTTTTTTGATAAAACGACATATAAGCATCATCAGCCTGTTTTGGTTCCGCTGCAATGACTTTTGTTAAGGGCGAAAAATAATATGAAGCCAAAGCAGTTCCACTTAATAATCCACCGCCACCAACCGGAGCCAATATAATTTCCAATAATTTAACATCCTCGATAAGTTCTTTAGTTGCAGTTGCTTGTCCTACAATTATTTTTAAATTATTATAAGGATGGATTTCGGTAGCTTGTGTTTTGTCGATTATTTTTTTTAGTGTTTTTTCTCGAGAATCAAGATTAGCTTCACAAAAAGTAATCTCACCGCCATAATTCCTGACTGCAGCAATTTTTACTTCCGAAGAATTTTTAGGCATAACAATATAAGCTTTTGCATTTCTTAGTTTTGCTGCTCTTGCTAAAGCCTGTGCATGATTTCCAGACGAATGAGTTGCAACTCCATTTTTTAATTCATTGTCGGAAAGAGA
>JAEINX010000030.1 GCA_016342645.1 Bacteroidales bacterium
ATATTGATTTGATGAATTAATACATTTCATGGGAGGCTAAGTTAGAAAAAATGTTTAAACTTAGAACGATAATTTAAAAAATTAATACTATGTTGAGAAATTCGGTATAATGGACAAAAAATAGACGGTTTTTGAGAAGTAATGCCCAATATGCCTGCCTACTTAATAACTTGAAGTTCCATATTCCATCATTTTCTTATCTCGCTTATTCCGTGCCCGTCTAATTGAAAATAACTTTCATTGGCACAAGGAATGCAAAGCTTTTTTTCGTTTTTGTTTATAATTCGTGAAGCCATAATACTTTCGCCGCAGGTTTCACAAAATATGCTTTCGTATGAGGGTGCATAAGAAGGAATTTCGACTTCAATTTCTTCGACTTTAAAAATTTTATCGAAATCAAGTTTCAAAATAGCAAAAGCCGATTCAATTCCCAGTTTTTTCAATAAAGCAATTTCCTGATCGCTATGATTTTGTTTTTTAATAACCTTTTCAAACTGGCTTGAGAATTTTCCTTTTGCTTGCCTGATGTATTCTTGAGAATCGGGAAGTGTGCTTATGCGAATTCCTTTTCCATCTCGTTTTGAGATAGTAAAAGCAGTTTTCCCGAAATCTTTAAATATTAAGGCATTGTTGCCAAATGAACAGCCCGTAACAAATTGAATTCCATCCGACACGCAATTGTTAGTCTCGGTTATAACAATCAAATCTTCCATTCCATCTGACCGGAATTTTATTTTTTGCATAGCAAAAGTTGCAGCCATGACACCCATCGCAAGTCCCGGGCAATAATGTCCGTGCATTTGGGCTGCTTTAATCAATAATTTGTCGGTTTCGCCTGCAAGGATATGAGAAATTATTTGCTTTCGCGGATTCGATTTTAGTTTGCTTGCATTTATTGCTTCGCTGTTTTTTTCGATTAATGAATTATCGCAGGGTTTTATATCGAAAACCGGAGAATTATTCAAAGCATCAAGTCCGGTAACTTTTAATTCACATCCATTTCTTTCAATAAGTTTAACAGTTGTAATGGCAAGCGAATTCGGCCTGCGAGGACTTCGGCTTGCAAAAACTCCCTTACGTTCACCTGTGAATATATTTAGCTTCAAATCAAATCCTTCCGATTTATTAAAACCAAAAACCACATCAATATAAATTGAGTCTTCGATTTTGAATAGGCCTTCCTCAAATTCTTTTTTTATATTAATAAAACTAATATGTTTTTTCATTTCAGTAGGATTGGCAGGTTCATCGAAACTACTTTTTACAAATCCTATTTCGGTTAATGTTTTCATTTATTGTGTTTTTTCGGGAATTATGAAAAATCTTTCATCTTCATTAATTATTTTAACTTTAACTCCATAAAGATTTTCAACAATTTTACTTGTAATGATTTCTTTTCCGCCTTTAGCAAAAATTTTTCCATCTTTCAGCATTACAATTTTTTCGCAAAACTGCAAAGCTAAATTTAGATCGTGAATAGCAACCACAACAGAAATACCTTTTTTTGTTAAATTTTTCAAAATATCAAGAACTTCAAGTTGGTGACGTAAATCAAGATTGGCAGTAGGTTCATCTAAAAATAAAATTTTCGGTTGTTGTGCCAGTGCCCTTGCAATATACACCCTTTGCCGCTGGCCGCCGCTTAATTGATTCAAATATTTCATTGAAAATTCTGAAAGATCAAGTTTTTCAATCACTTTAGCTGTAATTTCAAGGTCGTCATTTGTAGGCATCCACGAAATATGAGGTTTGCGTCCCATCAAAATCGTATCGAAAACATTGCTTTGAAAAACTTCATCTTCGCTTTGTGGAACATAAGCTATGCTTTTTGCAAGTATTTTTCTGTCAATTTCTTTAAAGTTTTTTCCGTTTAAATAGATACTTCCGTTTTTGGGCAAAAGAATTTTATCAAGGCAGCGTAATAATGTGCTTTTCCCAGAACCGTTTGGCCCGACAAGAGCAGTGAATTCACCTTTCTTAATTTCATCAAAAATTTTGTTTAAAACAAGCGAGCCGTTATAAGCAAAATCCAGGTTTTCTATTTTAATATTTACCATTTTCCTCTTCCTTTTCTTTTAATTAACAAGAAAATAAACAACGGTGCTCCTACAAAAGAAGTAATAATTCCGACCGGTAAAACTATAGGAGAAATGATTGTTCGGGCAATTGTGTCGCAAATTAGCAAAAATACTCCGCCAAAAATAGCAGAGGCGGGTATTAAAAAGCGTTCGTCGTTGCCAATAATTCTTCTTATGATGTGAGGTACAACCAAGCCCACAAATGCAATTATTCCAAAAAATGAAACCGTGATTGATGTGATCAATGAAGCGATAATTAAACCGAAAATCCTAACTTTATTAACATTAACGCCTAGGCTTTTAGCTGTTTCATCACCTGTATCGAGAAGGTTATAATTCCATCGGTTGCGAATAAAAAATAAAAAAGCAGGAATTATCAATGCAAATAATATAAAAAAATCTCTCCATGAAGCCCGCCCGAGATCACCAAAAGTCCAAAAAATTATTGAAGCCAATTCCATATCGTCGGCAAAATATTCCATGGCTGTAGTTGCAGCCAAAAATAATGAGCCTAAAATAATTCCGGTTAAAATTAGAGTTTCGGAAGAAATACCCCGAAGTTTTGTCATTAAAAGTACTATTATTACGCTTGTTAGGCTCCAAAAAAAAGCTGAGACACTTATCAGGTAAGGATTATTTATAATAACTGAATCGGTTGTGCTACTATGAAGGGTGCCGGCATGAAGGACAATCACTGCAAAAGCTGCCCCGAAAGCGGCTGCGTTTGAAATTCCGAGAGTAAAAGGTGATCCTAATGGATTTTTTAAAATACTTTGCATCACAACACCAGAAACCGATAATGCTATTCCGGCAAGTACCGCCGATAAAACTCTTGGTAAACGGATGTTAACAATAATTTGAGTAATAGTATTTTCAGAACTCCCGAATAATGCTGAAAAAATATCGGAGATTGCAATTTTGGCACTTCCGAAAGTAATGCCTATAAAAATAAAAAGAATCAGAAATAAGAAGGAAATTATTATAAATAGCTTCTTCCTTGCGGTGTATTTCAAATAATCTTTTTGTACTTTTTTATAATTCATAAATAAAGAATCTTAATTGTCGATTTTACGAAACCCCCCAAATTTTTCTTTCATATTCTGATAAACAGCTTTTCCAAGGAAATTAAAATAAATTTCATCGGCTTTTTGTTCAATTTCAATATCTGCAAAATTATTGGGATATAGTACTTTTCCAATATAATATGAATTGCAAAGTATGTTTTCAAAATTAATTGTGTACCAATTATGTGGTAAAACAAAATATAATTCCGAATTTTTGATAGCATCAAGGGTATTGAAAAATGGCGAACTTTCAGATATATCAATTCTAATCAATTCATAACCGGAAACATCTAAAAATATTTTGTCGGGATTCCAATTAATAATTTTTTCCTTATCAATAATCGCATTTTCGAACCAGGCTTTAGGTGAACTTGTTACTTCGCCTTGTCCGCCTGCCACATTTTTTGCATTCACAAATCGAAATGGGGCATACATGGGTTCAGTTGAATTTAATCCATGCGATCCTTTATAAGCAACTCCGCCTATGTAAACACTTTCTTTTTTATTTTCGGGGAAATTTTTTGTTCTGTTTTCTAAATCCGAAATATTCTTTTTTATATAATTAATTAAACTATCTGCACGATTTTCATTGTAAAATAATTTTCCAAGAAATTTTAAAGCATCAAAAGTAACTTCTATATTTTGATTAAAATCGCCGTAATTAAGTAAAATTACGGGTATTCCGGTTTTTTTTTGTAAATCATCGCCTTTTCCCCGATTCATATAAGTACAAATAAGAACATCGGGTTTCTGAATGCTAAGTAGTTCGGTTTCAAAAATATTTCCTGTACCCACCTGTGGCAACTTTACTAATTTTGGGTGAGCCTGGAGGTAGGGGACAAAGCGACGTTTTTCGTTGCCCTCAATTGCAATTATTTTATTTTGTTGATCCATGTAAACCAAATACCTTAACGCACCCGGGCCTAAAGCAATCACTCGATTAATAGTATCGGGTATAATTACTTTTCGGCCTGACATATCTTTGATTTCTATAGTCTTTTCAAATTTCGATGAATTATCAAAATGGCAAGAAAATAACTGAAAAAGCAGTAAGATTGTTAATATTGCCCCTAAGAATTTTTTCATCTAAAAAATATTTTGAATGATGGAAAAAATGAATTTAGCTTTCTAACAAGCACTCATCACAAGTTTACCATGTTTAATGCCTTTCAATGCAATTAATTCATTTGCCAGAGCACTCAACTCATTTGCTTTCCCTTTAACTGCTATTGTTTCCAAACAATTATTATGATCTAAATGAACATGTTGAACAGAAAGAATAAGAGTGTGAAAATCATGTTGTACGTCTGTGGATTTAGTTTGTAAATCTCTTTTATGATGATCGTAAACCAAAACAATTGCACCTGCAACATCTTTATTTTCTTCCCATTTTTCTTCAACTATATTATTATTAATCAAAAAACGTATGGCCTGCGAACGATTTGGAAATTTGTTTTGTTTTACCAAATCATCAAGCTTTTCTAAAAGGCTTTCTTCAAGAGAAACACCAAATCTTTTTACTTTCATCGTGTTACTATTTTAAAATAGGTGCTACAAAAATAAAAATTTTTAATTTATGAAGAAAAAAAAGAAAATTAAATTTCAACTGGCACAATTAGGAAAAAATTCATTATTTTTATACGATTTTTAAATATAATATAATTTTTTTTATAAACTAAAAGATAGATGTAAACTAATAATTTCAACCTCTAAAATAAGGTTTTATATCTTTCTTTAATAAAACAAATACTATGAAAACAAAATTATTTTTTTTTCTTTTGGTGCTTGTAACAGGCTTTTCACAAGCACAATGGAGCAGCGATCCGGCTGCTAACAATCAAATTACTTCTTTAACCGGAGACCAAACTTTGCCCAAAGTTGCAACTGCTCCCAATGGGGACACCTATATCTCATGGTTTTCAAACGAGGCAGGAAATTATAATGTCAGGCTTCAACGTTTCGATGTTAACGGAAACGAAATGTGGGCATCGGGCGGAATTCTTATCAGCGACAATACTTCAATGTCATGGATAACCGACTATGATTTGTCGGTTGACACTTATAATCATGCGCTTGTTACTTTTATGGATATACGTAATGGTAGTATGACCGATATTTTCGGATACCGTACCTCCCCCGAAGGAGAATTTGTATGGGGTGATAACGGAATATGCTTGTCGGGTAATCCCGAAGACGACTTTGAACCGTCACCACAAGTTACTTACACTAACGATGGATATTCGGTTTTCGCCTGGCAACGTTCGCTTGATGTTTCAACTGTTCTTCTTCAAAAAGTAGCTCCCAACGGAGATAAATTGTGGGGCGATAATGGAATTGAAATGATACCGCCTGCCGGAAAAAACTATGAACGCTCATATCTGGTTCCTTGCATGAATAGCGATGTAATAATGGTTTGGATACGAGTTGACGGTTCGGGAATGTATGCTCCACGAAATATTGTTGCTCAAAGATTTGATGCAAACGGTGCTGAAGTTTGGAGTGAAATTGTTTCGATTTCAACTATCGGTGGAATTTCGGCATGGACTGAGCCCGAAGTAAGAAGCGATGGAATGGGAGGAGCAACAATTGCATGGCATGCCGGTGCTATGATAAGTCTCGGATATGCACAACATTTGTTTCCTGACGGCAGTACTCAATTTCCTCAAAATGGTGTTAGAGTTTCAATGATGTCGGGCAGGAATAATTTTACTCCTTCGGCTGCTTATCAAGCCGCCACAGACGAAGTGTTTGTTTTTTGGAAAGAAACTAATTCCGATCAAAATCAATACGGTTTATATGGACAAAGAATTTCACCAACAGGAGAAAGATTATGGACTGAAAACGGGAAAGCTATCTTTGGACTTTCATCAATGGTTTATGATTTTATTATTACAACTATTGATGGTGCAGATGCGATAGTTACCTATGAAAAAGATTATAATACCAATACTACTATTAAAGCAATGAAAATTGACGAAAACGGGGATTATGTTTGGAATGATGAAAATGTATTTATTTGCTCTACAGCAAGTAGTAAAACCCATTTGGATGTCGGGAATTTTCAAAATGGCCAGATAATTCTTTCGTGGGGCGATGGCAGAACCGGAGACCCTGAAATTTTTGCTCAAAATATTCGATCGGATGGCCTTCTCGGACCCGGAGGCCCTATTCCCGTACAAACTATTAATCTTTCAGTTGGTTATCAGTTTGCTTCTTCGCATATTCAAGCTGATAACCCTGATATGATTGAGGTTCTCTCACCCATCCTCAACGATAATTTGGATTTTGTAAGAGATTCAGAAGGTGGAATGTTTAGAAAAATCGGCCCTAATTGGGTGAACGGAATAGGTGATTGGGTAGGAACCGAGGGGTATTTATTCAAAATGTTTGCCGCTGATGAATTAACAATCGAAGGTACTTTTATTGATCCTTCAACTCCAATTGCACTTGAAGTAGGTTTTCAGTTTGTAAGTTATTTGCCTGAAAGTTCTGCTGACGCTCTTTTGGCTTTTGCAAGTATATTAAATGATAATCTTGACTTTATAAGAGATTCGGAGGGTGGAATGTTAAGAAAAATCGGCCCAAACTGGGTTAATGGAATCGGGAATGCAAATCCCGGCGAAGGCTATCTTGTTAAAATGTTTGCCGAAGGTGAACTAATTTATCCGGCTAATGAATTAAAAACTTCCGATAATCCAAATATCAATCCTTCTCACTTTATTTTTGAAGGAGGAAATGCTGCCGAGCCGGTTTATACTTTATATTTAGAAGGTTTGGAAATTGGTGAAGAAGTTGCAGCTTATGATGGAAACATTATACTTGGATCGACTGTAATAGTTTCTGAAAATGCTTTTGATAATTCACTTCCTGTTTTCAGTGTGCTAAATGATTCAAAAGGATACATTGCAGGTGATGCAATTAATTTAAAAATTTGGAAAACTAAAGAAAATATTGAATTTATTAATGAATTTAGTTTTGATAATTCAGTTGAAGGAGCATATACCGGAAATGTTTATCCTAATGGTGATGGACAGTACAGCCTTGTAAAATTCTCAAATGCTTCGAACGAGGAAAAAGAAATTGTTACTATCTATCCTAATCCTGCAAATGAAATCCTGAATATTGAATCTAATGAAAAGATTATAGATTTGAAGATTTATAACGGATTCGGACAGATTGTTTTTTCAAGTTCACCACAAAATAATAAGTTTAACATCAATACTTCGGAATTTACCTCTGGTGTTTATTTTGTTAAAATAAAGACTAATAGTGAAAATATTGTACGGGAGATTGCGGTTTATTAAAATGTTCTGATAAGTCACGGGGTGGCTTGAAGTCACCCCGTGAGTAAAATTAAAGATACATTACAAAAATCACTATTTTAGGATGTAGATTAAGGATTTCATCTTAAAAAAAGATGGAACCCTTTTAGTATCTTTCTTGAATGAAAAAAAATCAAAAACAATGCGGTTTAAAACCTTCTTTATTTATAATTGAAGCAGAATTTCCGGTTGCTCTTATTAAAAAAAGTCCCTTTTTGGCTGCCATAGTTTGACTTCCCGAATTTGCTGTCAGGTAAGCTACGGCCCCATAAATATTTTTATCGCTAAAATCTTTCATCCAAACTTTTACTTGCGATAATTTTTTTAAGAAATCTTTAACATCGTCAACACGCAAAGTGGTTTTTACTTCAACGATAACAACTTCTTTTCCATTCATTGCAATAATATCAAACTCATAAGGATTTCCATTATAACTTCCGCTTACTCGCTGAGATGTTCTTTGAACCTCAATTCCACGAGCATTAAGTAATTTTATTAGATCGCCTTCAACAAGAGTTTCCATTAGCTTGCCCCATTGGGTAGTAAAAAGATTTTGAAGTTCTTTCATCTTTTTATCAGTTGCCTGAAACTTTTCATCAGTCGCTTGAAACTTTTTATCGGTTGCCTGAAATTTTTTATCAGTTGCCTGAAACTTTTTATCGGTCTCCTTAAACATCAACCAAACTTTTTCAAAATTCAAGGCTTGTCCATACTGTTCAAGGGGTTCTTCTGCCTTTTTGCTTTTTTGTGCCATTGTTTTGTTTTTTACAAAGATACAATATTCTCTTTTTGTATGATTTAAAATTGATGAAATTATTTTAAGAAAGCTAAATAAAAATTACAGTTTAAACAAAAGTTGACTTTGAATTTTTAGTCATAATTTTCATAACAAATCAATATCCCACTTATTTGTTTGCAGCAAAACTTCGATACGTAAAAAATCTATTTCGAAAAAACTTCTTCTCCGTTAATAAAAGTTTTTAATATCCCGACATATGGAATTTTATCTTCATCAATTTCCATAATATCTTCTTCAAGAATAACAAAATCGGCAAATTTTCCTGCTTCGAGACTGCCTTTTTCATTTTCTTCAAAGCATGACTTTGCTGCCCAAATTGTCATTGCTTTTAGAGCTTCTTCTCTTGATAAAGCATTTTCGATTTGAAATCCGTTTTCAGGATAACCCTTAAGGTCTTTCCTGACAACGGCAGCATAAAAACTGTAAAGCGGATAAATATTTTCAATCGGGAAATCGGTTCCATTTGGAATCCAGCCATTTTGATCTAAAAGTTTTTTATAAGCATAGCCTCCTTTAATTCTTTCCGGGCCAACTCTGTCCTCTGCCCAATACATATCGGAAGTAGCATGAGTGCTTTGTATGGATGGGATTATTGAATATTTTTTATATAAAACAAAATCGTCTGGATGTACAACCTGAGAATGCTCAATCCGCCAACGCTTGTCGTTTTTTCCTTTCAAACTTTCGCCATAAACATTTAACATTAATCTAATGGCCGAATCACCAATTGCATGAGTATTTACCTGAAAACCTTTCTTATAAGCCTTATTGCAAATATCACGATAAAATTCAATGTCTTCTATTTGAAGGCCGCTATTGCCCGGATCGTCTGAATAATCTTCTATAAATAAAGCTCCTCGCGAGCCTAAAGCGCCATCGGCATAAAGTTTAACAGCATTTATATTCAAGCGGTCGGTTTTATATTTTTTCGAATGAAAATATTTTTCAAAGTTTTCTTTAGTTGGTGAAATCATGGCATTAATCCGCATTTTCAATTCACCGGTTTTTTGCAATGAGTCGATGGTTTCGATAATTTCTTTTCCTAAACCGGCATCAATAACCGAAGTCAAACCCGCTGCAAAACAATTTTCCTGAGCCTTTGACAATGCAATGGCTTTTTCGTTTTCATTAAGTTCAGGGATAATTGAATATATTTTATCCATTGCATTGTCAATTAATATTCCTGTTGGATTTCCGTTTTTTAGTTTAATTTCTCCGCCATCAACCTTTGTTTTTGACCCAATGTTAGCCATTTTTAAAGCTTCCGAATTTGCAAGCATCGCATGCCCGTCAATTCTTATTAATGCTACCGGATTATCAGGAAATAGTCTATCCAATTCGGTATTGTCAGGGAATTCTTTTATTTCCCAATCATTTTGATCCCAGCCTCTTCCAATTATCCATTCCGTTGGATTTTCCCTATGATGTTTCTTTAAAATTTCTAATATCTCATCGAAAGAACCGGTTTCTTTCAAATCAGCTCTTCTGAGCAAGCCTTTTCCGTAACTATAAAAATGACAATGAGCATCAATAAATCCCGGATAAATTATTTTGTTATTTGCATCAAGCAATTCTCTATATTCATATTTATTACTAATTTCTTCATTAGTTCCTGTTTTCAAAATTTTCCCATCTTTAACTGCAAAACTTTCAGCAATTGAAAAATTACTATCAAGAGTGTAAATTTTTGCATTATAAACAATTAAATCCGCTTTTTTCTTTTTTGTTAAACAAGATGACATAATTAAAATTGTTAAAATTAAAATTGAAAATTTCTTTGCTTTTGTATGTTTTTTCATGGTTTAAGGTTTTATAAATGGTTTACGGGTATAAAGGATATATGGGTATAGGGGAAATAAAGTTTAGGAGAGTACCTCTATTTCCTTTACCTCCCGTATTACTCTTATCTCAATCCTTCTTTTTGTTTTTTAAAGAAATTAATATATCCATTTAGACTAATCTTAGCATTTTCAATCAATACCAGTCCTTCATTATAAAGGGTTTCATTTATATATCCAAAATCATAACAGCTAATTAAGTGGTCTTTCGACTCATATGATGAACCTTTAGAAATCCTGTAAAACTGAAGTCCTTCTTGAAAAGAATATCTACCATATCCTTCTGCAATATTAGCTGTTGAGCTGCAGGATGATTTTCTTATTTGAATACAAAGGTTAAATTTTTCTTCATTAGGAAGAATAGGAAGTATCTTTTTATAGAAAAACAATTTGACTTCTCTGGCATTTTGCCAACAAATCAGAGATGTAAAATCCCGATCTTTATTATATGTCCCCTGTGGCTCCTTAAAAATGTTTTCCATTTTAGTTCTTTATTTTAAAATGAATGAATCCTTTAAACTATAATACTTATCTAGGGTATATGAGAATAAGAAAATAAGGGTACAAAAGGTATAAGGGAAATAAGGGTATAATGGTATAATGGGATAAATGGCGTTTACATTATTTGTCTTATTTTCTTTATTTCCTCTATTTCCTCTATTTCCTCTATTTCCTCTATTTCCTCTATTTTTTTTATTTCCCCTATTCCCTTATTTCCTCTATTCCCTTATTCCTCTCTATTCAAAAAGCATTTCATCTCTTTCGAGAAGTAAAATTGAATGCTGAGGTACAATGAAATATTTTTCGTTATCATAAACAATTTCAATTGCACCCTTTTGTAAGAAAATTGCCAAATCTCCAACTTTTGCCTGCAAAGGAACATATTTTACCTTGTCATCGATATTTTTCCATGATTCTTCCGCTTCTTCGCTTGGAAATGGAATTGGATATCCGGGCCCGCATTTAATAATATATCCTGTTTGAATTTCTTCTTTTTCTTTATAACCAGGAGGTAAAAATAATCCGCCTTTTGATTTATTTGATAATTTTTTTGGTTTAATTAAAACTATATCACCGACAACAATTAATTTCTCAAGTAATTTTGGTTTTTTATTAATCATAAATAGTATTTTAGGAAAAAAATTTATGAAATATTAATATTAATTTAAAATAATTCAATCAGTCAAAAGTATAAAAAGAATCAATAGCTGAGAATAAAATTATTCGAAAAATATCGGTATTTTTGCATTAGGAATTATATTTTTAACTCTATTAATTATGAAGTTAGTTTTCTTTAAAACCCCAAAACCAAAACAATTCAACTATAAACCTATTTATTACGATGCTGAAAAGGAAGAACTGGAAGAGCGAAAACGTCAACTTGGAATTGGTACCGGTAACGGAAAAAATCCTGATCTAAAAAGTATGCTTGCCAGAAATTGGCGTAGGAGAGATAGAGATCCGTCAAGGAAGAAATCATCAAAAATCAGCCTGTTTATTTTCTTGATTATTATCATATTTCTTCTTTATGTTTTTTTCTTTATTTAGATAAAAAATGCCGGATATTATAAAACTATTACCCGATTCGGTTGCAAATCAAATTGCTGCCGGAGAGGTTATTCAAAGGCCTGCTTCAGCACTTAAAGAATTGCTCGAAAACTCAATTGATTCCGGTGCCGATAATATAAAAATTATTATTAAGGACGCCGGAAAAACTCTGATTCAAGTTATTGATAACGGTTGTGGTATGTCGGAAACGGATGCACGCTTATCGTTCGAGAGACATGCAACCTCGAAAATCCAAACGGCAAAAGATCTGTTTTCAATTCGTACCCTTGGTTTTCGTGGTGAAGCTCTTGCTTCGATTGCAGCAATAGCTCAAGTTGAGATGAAAACAAAACGTATTGAAGATGAATTAGGAACAAAAATTATTGTTGAAGGCTCAAAAACAGTTGATCAGGAGAATTGTAGTTGTTCTTCAGGCACTTCAATATCAATAAAGAATTTATTTTTTAATGTTCCGGCACGGCGAAATTTTCTTAAATCAACAACAGCAGAAACCCGACACATTATTGAAGAGTTTTTTAGAGTTGCATTAATAAATTGCGATATTTCTTTTTCTTTGTTTAATAATTCGAGAGAAGTGTTCAGAGTTCCAAATTCGACACAAAAACTGAGAATTGTTGGTTTGTATGGAAAAAATTACAACGAAAGATTAATACCCGTTGATCAAAAAACAAATTTTGTTTCAATTTCAGGTTTTATTGGAAAACCGGAATTTTCGAAGAAGACAAGGGGGGAACAATATTTTTTCGTAAATAAAAGGTTTATAAAACACTCATACTTACATCATGCTGTGGTTAATGCTTTGATGGAATTGCTTCCACACGATTCATTTCCATCATATTTTTTAAATATTGAAGTCCCAACCGACTCAATAGACATAAATATTCATCCAACAAAAACTGAAATATCTTTTCAGGATAATCAACAAATCTATGCGGTGATCCGGTCAGCGATCCGTCAATCTCTTGGAAAGTTTAGCATTAGCCCTACTATTGATTTTGAAGTTGAAAAAAGCTTTGATATTCCTCCTTTGAAAGAAGGAGAAATCCCTAAGTTTCCTGAGCCCAAAATCAATCCTGATTATAATCCGTTCCAAACGAAAAATCAGGATTTGCCATCTGAAATTTCCATACGTCAGGAGTCGAACCGACAAAATTGGGAAGAATTATACAAACAGAATCTTAGTGATTCTTATAAGGAAAACGGTGATAATCCTAATCAAAATGTGGAACATACGTTAATTAATCCTGATTGGGGTAGCGAAGAAACCGAAATAGAAAAATACACTCCTTTTCAATTACAAAACAAATATATTCTTTCAAAAGTTAAATCGGGGATTTTAGTTATCGAACAGCAAAGAGCACACGAAAAAATTCTTTTTGAAAGATATTTAAATATGCTTGAATCTCAAAACGGGGCTTCTCAACAACAGTTATTTCCAGAGCAAATTGATTTTTCGCCGGCTGATTCCGAAATAATAGATGAAATTAAAAATGACTTGTATTTTTTAGGGTTTGATTTATCGAAATTTGGACAAAATACTTACGTTGTTAATGGAATTCCGGCTGATGCATGCGGAAAAAATATAAACGATTTGCTCGAAAAAATTATCGAAAGCTATAAAAGCGGCATGATTGATATTAGTTTAAATAAAAAAATTAATTTAGCACGCTCAATGGCTGTAAATATGGCAGTGAAAGCAGGAAAGAAATTAGAAACAGAAGAAATGTTAAGAATGATTGATGAATTATTTGCCTGCAAACTTCCTAACATTTCTCTCCAAGGTAGGCCCACTCTGAAAATATTTTCAATTGAAGAGATTGAAAAAGGCTTTAATTAATAAATGTATTAGTAAATAAAACAGTAGAAAAAAATATGAATTATCAACAATATCGACCAAGCGGATTCAGGGTACTTCCACCTGTTGTTAAAAATTTGCTTATCATTAATGCTTTGTTTTTTCTTGCCACAATAGCATTTCAAAAAGTGTATAATATTGATTTGACTGATTATCTTGGCTTGCATTATTTTGGAGCAGAAAAGTTTAGTCCATATCAGTTTATCACATATATGTTTATGCATGCAAGCTTTTCACATATTTTATTTAATATGTTTGCTTTATGGATGTTTGGAAATGTACTTGAAAATTATTGGGGGCCTAAACGTTTTCTTATTTATTTCATAGTTACCGGTATTGGGGCGGCTTTGGTTCATTACATTGTTTTCTATTTTGAAATTTCACCCGTTTTATCAGCTATTAACGATTTTTTAAATGATCCGTCTAATGAAAAGATTCATGCTTTTATTAATTCATCAAATATGAAAATTGGTTCCTACGAAATCCAAAATCACTTTAATGAGTTTGTAAGAGATTATAATATTGCAATTAATCAAAATCCTGAAAGAGCAATACAAATAGCTGTAAATTTTATGTTACAATATAGAATCGACTTCTTAAATGCACCTGTCGTAATCGGTGCCTCGGGTGCGGTTTTTGGCATTTTGCTTGCTTTTGGAATGATGTTCCCAAATGCAATGCTTTACATATTTTTTGCAATTCCGATGAAAGCGAAATATTTTGTAATTATTTACGGAGCAATCGAACTTTTTTCAGGATTTTATGATACAACAAGTAATGTTGCTCATTTTGCACATCTCGGAGGCATGATTTTTGGGTATTTTCTAATAATTTATTGGAAGAAGCATAAGTAAAATCTACAATCAAATTTTGTAGTTTTACAATAATTATTGAAAAAATGTATCAAAGAACAAATCCATTAGAAGAAATAAAAGTTTTCTTTAAACAGAAATCAACTCTATCACAGTTGGTTCTTATAAACATCATAGTATGGGTAGCAATTAGGATTTTGGATGCTATCTTTTTTCTTTTTGCAAGTCCTGATATTTCTGTATTAATTCAGTGGCTTGCCGTTCCGGCAGATATAGGGATTTTTATAACCCGTCCCTGGACGATTCTAAGCTATATGTTTTTGCAGTATGATTTTTTTCATATTTTATTCAATATGTTGTGGCTGTTTTGGTTTGGGAAAATATTTACAGAGTATTTAAGCAGTAAACAACTACTATCCACTTATATTCTTGGTGGTTTTTCGGGTGCATTTCTTTATATATTTGCTTTTAATATTTTCCCCGCTTTTCAGGAAGTCCTTCCACATTCAGTGGCTCTCGGTGCTTCGGCATCGGTTATGGCTATTGTTGTTGCAATAGCTTTTTATGTTCCTGATTATACCATTAGTCTAATGTTTCTTGGACGAATAAAAATAATTTACATTGCAATAGCATATTTTATTATTGATTTTATTATGATAA
Organism: Bacteroidales bacterium; assembly: GCA_016342645.1. GTDB lineage: Bacteria > Bacteroidota > Bacteroidia > Bacteroidales > JAEINX01 > JAEINX01. The sequence goes on from JAEINX010000030.1 coordinate 14,998, forward strand.
ATTCGGGAAATGCCGGAGGACATATTGCCCATATCGGAGGAGCTTTGTGGGGGTATATGTTTATTCGTTTATTAAAAAAAGGAAATGATATGAGTAAAATATTTGATAAAGTTAATTTGAAAGGCTTTTTTAATTTCTTTTTAAAAGAAAAGAAACCCAAATTTCAAAATGTTTATACAAATAATAGTAGGCCGATGACTGACGAGGACTATAACTTTGAAAAATCTAAAAAACAGGAGGAAATTGATAAAATTCTCGAAAAAATATCAAAATCAGGTTATCAAAGTTTAACGAAAAAGGAAAAAGAATTTTTATTTAAAGTAAGTAACAAAAAGTAAATATAAAATATGAATAGAGTATGATGAAATATAATGGATTTTTGAATGCTTGACAAAAAATTGAAAACACTCTAAAAAATGATAATTTAATAATCTGATAAAGTGAGTAAAAAAGAAAGAAAAAAAAGCCTCTCCATATTTGAATTCATCCTCTTGTTGTTAAATTTTTTAGCTGTATTAGCTTTAATTTTTTCACTTCTCTCACCCTATGTTAGTCCTGATATTTTCTTTTTATTTGCCTTTTTTGGACTTGTTTTTCCTTACTTAGTGTTGGTTAACGGGATTTTTGTGGTAATCTGGATTTTTAAAAAACGAAAATACTTTCTTTTGTCTTTAATAGTATTATTGATCGGTTGGAATACTTATGAGAAATATTTTCAATTTGGAGGAAAGGAAAATGAAATTACGGGAGATAAAATTAAAATTACTTCATACAATGTAAGGGTTTTCAATTTTTGTGATAGTTATGAAGAACAGCAATTATTAAAGAACTTTTATAAGTTTATTAACAAAGTCTCTCCCGACATTCTTTGTCTGCAAGAGTTTTATTCAGATAAGAACATTACTGTTCCACCTGAACTAAATATTTCACAATCAATGAATGCTGACTTCTCTGCGTTCTCGAAATACTACCTTTTCCAAACTCAAAGAAATTATTCAATCGCTACATTCTCAAAATATCCGGTTTTGAATGAAGGCACCTTACGATTTAACGATAAAACAAAAGCGTTTTGTTTGTTTACAGATATTTTAATTGATAATGACACAATTCGAATTTACAATGTTCATCTTGAATCAATCCAGCTTTCCGAAGATGATTATTCATTTGTTTCTGAGATTGCTTCTACAACTGACAAGAAAAATTTAAAAGAAAAATCGGCGAAGATTTTTTATAAATTAAAATATGCGTTCAAAAGTAGGGCAAGACAAGCAGATGTTATATATGAACATATCCAAAAATGTCCTTATCCGCTTGTTGTTTGCGGTGATTTCAATGATACACCAAGTTCATATTCATATAATGTTATAACCGAAAATTTAAAAGATTCATTTATTGAAGGTGGAAAAGGATATGGAAAAACTTATGATGGAAATCTGCCGGCTTTCTTACGCATTGATTATGTTTTGCATGACGATAATTTTATTTCTTGCGATTTTGAGACATCATGGATAGAACTGTCAGATCATTATCCTGTTACAACAGATTTGATACTTAATAAATAATTATTTTTTGGAGTAATTAATACCCTAACCGATAACTGATTTATTCGTGCCGAAAACTTTATATTCGTCAAAAAAAAATAGTTTTATTTATATTTGTGATACATCTTTATGGATTGTCGATTAAAAAAATAAAAATGAAAAAAATTATATTATCCCTATTTTTCTTGTGTAGCTTGAATCTTTTTTCTCAGGAAAGTAAATCAAAGAATATTGATGAAAAAATTAAGGCTTATTATGAAAATGCAAGTGAATTTTCCGAAGCGGACAGATTATGGTTAAAATCACTTCCTGTAATGAAATTACCTGCTGATTATAACAATAAAGATTTACCTGCGATTTTAGATAACTCAAAAACGCTGTATTTCAGGGGGATTTTTGCTCAAGAAAACTTTGCCTCTTGCCAGCAATCTTCATCAATTGGATATAATTTTACTTATGAAATAGATCGTGTGCGAAATTTGAATGCATTACTTCCCGAAAATCAATATAGTCCGTTTTTTGCATATAATTTCCAACATTTGGGGAATGGACATCTCGGTGTTAGTTATTATAACAGCATCAATATATTAAGAAAATGCGGTAATCCCAATCTTGCTGATTACGGTGGATTATTTTTCGGAGGTGCCGAAAGGTGGATGACAGGGTATGATGAGTATTATAAAGCTATGAACAACCGTTTGGGAGATGTTTTTTCAATCCCTGTTAATTCAATTGATGGCATTTTAACACTAAAAAATTATTTAAATGATCATCTTGATGGATCAGAAGTTGGTGGAGTAGTCTCATTTTCTGCTGCAAGCCCATGGAATAAAAAAATATTAGCGGAGGGAACTCCTGAAGAAGGAAAATATGTAATGGTTGAATGGGACATAAAAGCTACCCATGGGATGGTAATAGTCGGATATAACGATTCAATACGATACGATTATAATAATGATGGGAAATATACAAATGATGAAGATATTAATAACGATGGTGTTATTGATTTGAATGATTGGGAAATAGGTGGTTTTAAGTTTGCAAATACTTATGGTGTTGAATGGGCTGATAGTGGGTTTTGTTATATGATGTATAAAAGTTTGGCATATGATTATACTCACAAAGGAATTTGGAATGAATCTGTTTTAGCTTTTAAAGTGAAAGATGAATATTCGCCAACTTTAACAATGAAAGTGAAAATTAAACACAATTCAAGAAATAAAATTAAAGTTTCTGCAGGTGTTTCTCAAAATATTAGTTCTTTATTACCTGCAAAACAGATGGATTTCCCAATATTCAATTATCAAGGTGGAAATCACTATATGCAAGGAGGTGAAAGCCTCGAAGAAAATAAAACGATAGAAGCCGGATTTGATATTACACCCATACTTAGTGAAATAAATTCAGGAGAACCTGCCAAGTTTTTTTTAATTATTGAGGAAAATGATCCTGAAAATGTAGGAAGCGGGAAAATTGACTCTTTTTCGGTAATTAATTATTTCGATGAGGTTAATGAGGTTGTTTGTACTGAATCAAATATTCCTTTAATTGAAAATGGGAAAACAATTTTATCGCTTGTAATCACTCCCGAGTTTACAAAACCTAAGATAGTTACAGAAGAACTTCCACCTGTTTCTAATAAAGATGAATATACATTTCAATTATTGGCTGAAGGCGGAATTCCTCCTTATAAATGGAATTTGAAAAAAAAGTATTTTAATGAATATTCTTCAGGAAATTTTCCGAATATTTCATCAAATGAATTAATTCCGGAAAACTTAGAAGATGGATTTATAATGCAGGAAATTGAGTTTGAATTTCCATTTTATGGAGAAATCTATAACAAAATTGCAGTGCATGTTGACGGATTTTTGATGTTTGACGAACAAGATTATCCGTATGCTTATCTTTGGGACGAAGAACTACTTTTAAAAACTACAAAAATTGTTGGCCCATTGGTTAATCCTGAACTTATAATTCAAAATTATAGTAATGATGGAATTTGGTATGAAGGTGATCAGAATTCAGCCACTTTCAGATGGAAAGCTTCTTTATATCAAGAAGAAGAAAATAATGAAATAAATTTTGCCGTAAAACTTTATCCTTCAGGACAAATTGAGTTTTATTATGGCGATTTTATCTTGTATCAACCTATTGATTTTGTTGCCGGAATATCTGAGGGAAATAAACTAAACTTTGTGGTTGCAGAAGAATCCGTCATATCAAACACTCCAGAACATCAAATGATTAGATTTTATCCTGAGCATTATCCACTTGGGATGGAAATTTCTGAAGATGGAATTTTTAATTGTAATCCAAATATTGATGTTTTATATGATAATATCAATTTCGTGCTTGAGGATTTTAATAATATTTCTGATACAAAAGCTTTACCATTTTCTACTAATGGAATCAATTTGAATATTATAACAAGGACCGATGACGATAACATCATTGAAAGTGATGAGATTGTTTTTATTGATATAATTCTTAAAAATGTTAGTGAAGAAGCAATTGAAAACATTAGTTTTGAATTATTTTCCGAGGACAATTTTGTTACAAAAATTGACTCAATTGAAACTATTAACCTGATTGAAGCAGGAGAGGAAGTTGTAATTCAAAATGCGTTTTCGTTTAAAGTTGGACAGGTAAACATAAATAATTACTTTCTCGCTTTAAATATTGGGATAAAAATTAATGAACATTTTTGGAATAAACCACTTTACCTCACCATTCAATCATCACTTTTGAAGCTTGAAAACCATATTGTTGTTGACGGTGTAAACTCTCGGCTTGATGCGGGTGAAACAGTGGATTTACTTATCGGTTTCAAAAACTACGGTTTGGCTGAAATAAATGATCTATCAATTAGCCTGGATTCGGAGAATGAATTTATTGTAATTAATGAACCGTTTTTGAAAAATGTCGGTGATCTGATTAGTGGAGAAAGTCGAATGGTATCATTCAGTGTTAGTGTTGATAACTTTACGCCCAGAGGAGAAAAAGTTATCTTTAATTTAAATTTTTATAATCCTTCCGGTTTTTCAAAAATCATTTCTTTTAATTTATTGGTTGGAAAAACACCTGTGTTAATTATCGATCTGGATGGGACTAATGTATCTCCGCCGATTTTTAGTAATTTGCTCGACTCCTTAAATATTAACTATGATATTTCAGATTCACTGCCCGAAAACCTTAATGATTATCAATCAGTTTTTGCTTGTCAAGCCAAAGTTATGGGGCCTTTATCAGAAAATATTGTTAACCGATTCAGTTCTTTTTTGACCCAGGGTGGAAACTTATACATGGAGTGGGGTAGGACTTGGGCTTCATCCTATCCACTTACTGATTTGCATGAAATGTTTAATATTGATATTGAATATTTCCCAGCATTTGCAATCTTTGATTCGATTTATGGACAAAATGGCAGTTTTACGGAAGCAATGAATTTTAGTTTTAGCGGTTATTATTATTTCAATAAAATGTACCTATTACCGGAACCTCCGGCACAACTGATATTTAAAAATATTTCGGATACAACAGGCTGTGGAGTCTTTTACGATGCCGGGAATTATAAAACTATCGGTGTTTCTTTTGAATTTGGCGGACTTGATGATGGTGAATTTCCGGCAACAAAAATGGAATTATTGAAGCGTTATTTAAATATATTCAATGTTCTTTATGAACCAATTGGAATTCAGGAAAATGAAGAAACTCAGGTTTATGATCTCACCAATTTTCCTAATCCTTTTTCAAATGAAACTTTTATTTCGTTCTCACTAAAAGAAAGTTGTGATGTCGAACTTTATGTATTTGATATTAACGGACGGAAAATAAAAAACTTATTCTCGGGCAAATTAAATGCAGGGAATCATAATATTCTTTGGGATGGAAAAACAGATAAAAATAAAACAGTTAAACCCGGTATTTACTTTTATAGCTTAGTGCTTGCAAATTCTGCTATTACGAAAAAAATGGTAAGGCTAAGATTTTAAAGATTATGATTAAATAAAAAATGAAACCTGTAAATTCTTTCTAAATTTCTTTTTTACCTGTATGTTTTGTGCTTGAGAATTCTTTTTTTGCATTTCTGACTTTTAATAGTGAAAGAAACATTAAAATAAACCCTTTTGGAAGTGTCGCCAAAGCAATAATTGTTTTAGAATTATAAAACTTAAGTGGTATTGAAAAGAAAAAGGCAAGAATGCATCCAACTAAAGTACAAAGCCATGCCATCTTAAAGTCGTGATTATTAAAAAGTAATGATAAAATATTAATAATTACAAGAGTTCCTAATAAAAGTATTCTCGGTGGTTGGGAAAATTGTATGATCTTTTCAAAATAATCAATGTTTCCATTTGCGAATAAATGCTTGATTGATTGAAATAAATCACGTTTGAAATAATGAATTTGTGCAGATAGCCATTTTTCACGTTGGGTCGAAAAAACTTCGGCTTGCTGAACTTTTTCATCGTAAACATATGCATCCTCCAAATAATCAATTTTGTAGTTATTTCTTAGTATTTTCAATTCTATTTCTTTATCAAAACCTGCGACTACATCAATCGTATTCATTAGATTTTTAAAAAATTTATAATCAAAAGCCATCCCCGAACCAATTATTGCTGAAGAGAAACCAAGAACTCTATGTCCTTTTCTGAAAATATGATTATTAATTTCTTCGCTAACCGCATCAAGTATTGCAAAAGGAGTGTTAATGTTTTTTGCAGTACGGTGGCATTGTAAAGCTATGAATTTTTTCGTGAAATGCTTGTTGATTTTATAAAGAAAATCTTTTTCCATGATATTATCAGCATCAAGAATCAAAGCAAAATCATAAAGATCAGTTAATTGATCCATAGCTTTATTTAAGGCTTTTGATTTAGTACTTTGTTTGAAAGACACTTCAAATAAAATAACATGCTGGTTTTTTAATTCCTGTATTGTTTCAGCTTTCAAAGAATCGGCGATTACAATTACGTCGAATAATTCTCTGGGATAGTTTTGTTGTAGAGCATCAGAGGCAGATTCTAAAATTACGGCATCTTCTTTATAAGCAGGTAGTAAAATTGCAAACTTTCTGTCTTTATCGAAACTTGCAATTTTAGGCCTATATCTGAACAATCCGCCAATAGCAAAAATTAGAATGTATAAAGTAGCGAGTGAAAAATAGATAAAAAATATGGTCTGAATAAGATTTAATATTTGAAAAAGTACCTCCATAGTAAATGTTTTATAATTATAATACAGGGTTTTCGAAAATTTCTTTATTTGAGATATTATTGAGATTCCATATAATTCCTTTATAAAAAGCTTTTAATAAATCGAATCTCCGTTTTAATATAAAACTAATAGTGTTTTTAGGGATTGCAATAAGAATTATGTAAATAATACTGATATAAAATTCTTTTCCTTGAGCATTTCTACGTAGAAAAACAATTCGGTTTCGGGTTTGATAAAATATTTTTAAGGGGCTTTGCTTTCCGGTAGCTATCGACTCTTTATGGTAAATCAATGAGTTGTGAACATAAAAAATCTTATAGCCTGCTTTTTTTATTCGATAGCACCAATCCGCTTCTTCGTAGTATAAAAAATAAGCATATGACATCATTCCGACTTTTTTTATCACATCAATTGGAATCATCATTGCAGCCCCGTGCGCATAAGCTGTTTTGCGATCTTCTTCGTATTGTCCAATATCTTTTTCGCCAAAACCTATTGCACGGTTCCTCATCGTTCTTAAATTGTATGGAGTAGCTCCTGCATATTGAATAGTGTCGGGTGTATGAAAATAGCGTATTTTGGGGCTGACGGCACCTATTGTAGGGTCGGCTTCCAATTTATCTACCAATGGCTCAAGAAAGTTTTTTGTTACAACGGTGTCATTATTTAGCAGTAAAACATATTTTCCGCGTGCTTTCATTATTCCGTAATTATTTCCGGCTGCAAATCCGTAATTAATAGGGCTTGGGGTCATGATTACATTTGGAAATCTTGACTTTATATCAAGGGGAGAATCATCGGGTGAGTCATTGTCAACAACAATTATTTCAAAATTCGGATAGCTCAACTTGTTAATTGATTCTATTAAATCGCATGTTACTTCAGAATGGTTGTAATTAACAGTAATTATTGAAACTAAAGGATAAATTCGTTTATGTTTTGAAATAAGCATTTTATTATAGAATCATTTATTGAGATTTTTTGGTTGTATGAGAATGAGTTGTGTGTATGAATTTTTTGCTTGCTCCTTTAATTTTCAATAATGATAAAAACATCATAAGAAAACCTTTAGGTAAGGCTAAAACAGCTTTAATTAATTCTTTATTATAGAATTTTCGTGGAATTGAGAAAATAAGTGTGATGATTGTAAGTCCAAATAAAATTAACCAATTCAAGGGAGACAAATAAAAAAGTGAATCAATAAAAGTCAGTTTTAATATATAAGTTAATCCTGAAAGGAAAACGAAAATGGATAAAAGCCCGAGTAAAATAATCCTCGGGGGTTGAATCATTTGCAAGACTTTATCGAAATAATCGATGTTAGCTTTAAAAATAAGATCATTTAGGCCTGAGAAAAAATAATCTCTAAAATAGCTTAATTGTGCAGCAATCCATCGGCGTCTTTGATTTACGAAAACATCGGATTTTTGAGTTTTTTCATCAAAAACTAAAGCATCCTCGCAATAATCAATTACATATTTTTGTTTTAACAATTTCATTTCAACTTCTTTATCCTCACCAACTGAGTCGATGGTTTTCATCGTATCTTTGAAAAGTTTGTATTCCAGAGCCATACCTGAGCCGATCAGGGCTGAAGATAAACCCAAAACTCTGTGCCCTTTCCTGAAAACATGATTATTAATTTCCTCGCTAATTGCATCGAGTATTGCAAAAGGAGTATTAGTGTTTTTTGCAAGCCTATGGCCCTGAACAGCAACAAAACCGTTGTCGAAAGACTTGTTAAGTTTTTTGATAACATCGCTTTGCATAATATTATCGGCATCAAGAATAAGAGCAACATCATAATCATCACCAATAACTTCCATTGTTTTATTAAGAGCTTTTGATTTTTTACTGACCTCAAAACTTACAACGTTTACAGTGATTGGTAATTTTCTCAAAGCTTCAAGAGTAGATTCTTCAAAAGAATCTGCAATAACTATTACTTCAAAATAATCCTTAGGATAATCTTGATTTAATGCATCTTTAGCAACTTCAACAATAACCGAGTCTTCTTTATAACCGGGAATTAATACTGCAAATTTTCTTAGCTTGCTATTTTTCACAGGTTTTTGTTTGTAATTAAACAATCCGGCAAATCCGAAAATAAAAATATAGGCAGTAGCAAAAGTTAAAAATACAAATATTGCGATTTCAAAGATGTGAATAAATATTTCAGCTATTTCCATAATTAATAAGGTTTATTTTTTTTGTAAGTTAGGCATATTTTTTATGTGTCAGATTCCAAATCATTGCTTTGAAAAATGCTATCAATAAATCGAATCGGCCTTTAAAAATATATTCAATGCTAATACGGGGTATTGTAATAAAATACATATATAAAAGGCATATAAATAGTGTAATTCCTTTTCTGTTTCGACGAGCAAAAAGAACTCTGTTTCTGGTAATATAGTAGATTTGTAAAGGGCTATCTTTAACGGTTGATATTGATTCTTTGTGAAGTACACAAGATTTTCCTTGATAATAAATTTTATATCCTGCTTGCTTAATGCGATAAGCCCAATCATGTTCTTCGTAATACAGAAAAAATATATCATCCATAAGTCCAACTTCTTTAATAACTTTCATAGGAACCAACATTGCTGCCCCAAAAATTGAATCTGTTTCGTGAGTTATATCATATTGACCTGTATCTTTTTCACCAAAACCTACAGCTAATGTTCTGATTGTATAAGGTTTCATAGGTGTAAATCCGGCGAATTGAAAAGTGTCGGGTTTATTGAAAAATTTAATTTTTGGGCTAACCATTCCAATTGAAGGGTCATTTTCAAGTAAATCAACCATTGGTTCGAGGAAATCAACAGGAACTTCAGTGTCGTTATTAATAAATAATAAATATTTACCTTTAGCTTCACAAATTGCAAGATTATTTCCTCCGGCAAAACCCAAATTCTTTTCACTAATTATCAAGTTAATTTCAGGATATTTTTCCTTAATTATTTCAGGTGTATCGCTTGGTGAGCCATTATCAACAACAATTATCTCTACATTTTTATACGTAATATGCTGAATAGAAGCCATGAATTCACATGTAACTTTTGATTGATTGTAATTAACCGTAATAATTGATACTAAAGGTTGTTTCATTGGTTGATTTTTTATTTCCATCTTTTATTTATTTACAAATTGGTTGGAAAAAATACTTTTTTTGGGAATTGCCGATAATAATTTATTTGTGGAAGCAATTTCATCATCAAGTTCTCTTGCAATAAACAGATAAGACCATCCGATATACATAATTATTCCGGTGGGTATTTGGCCTAATACCCCGTTTCCATAGCTTGATGCCATTATTCCAACGAAGCCTGCAATTATAGCATTCATTTTTCCGATCAATAGTTTATCTTTAATTTTAAACATTACAATATACGAAGATTTTATTAAAATATATGAAAGAAAAAACAGGTGCATCATAAGGCCTACAATGCCTTGTTCTGCCCATATTTGAACATACCAACTATCTGTAGCTATGTGAGCAAGAAATCCTTGAGGCGAAAAACGTTCACCCCATAAACCTGCACTACCTATTCCGCCTCCAAACATTCTTGTAGCTAAGTAGGCTTTTAATATTCTTTGATTAGCCAATCGAACCTGAAGCGAAGCATCTTCTTCCGGATTAAATGCTGTTCGCATTCTCTGTATTTGATAATTACTTTGCCCAATTGTTGTGAATTTAAAAAAGCCATAAACAAGTGCAAGAAATATTCCTCCAACAATTATAACTCTAATATTTTTTTTAAGGACAATATACATTGCAAAACCCAGCATCGGGACAATCATAGCACCTCTTGTTCCTGAGAGCATCATACCGTAAAATCCGGTAATAGCCATGATTGCAAAAAATGCTTTTTCACGAAAATTTTTACTACTTAATGCTATTATTGACCCGACAACTCCTGCATGAGCCTGAGCTGCACCAAACTGCCCGGCATCGCTATAAAAGGAAAACACCCTTAGTTGTCCCCATAACATATGTGTAACGCCTCCAACTTCATCAAGCCATCTTTGTTCGGCAAAATCAACACCGATAAAATATTGCATCATACCTTTCAATGTTCCGAGTATTGAAAGTATTCCCCACATATAGAGATAAAGATTGAAATATTTGTACTTATTAAACATTAGAATTATTAAAGGAATTGTTAATAATGGGTATAAAGACATACCACGCATAGCATAAAACCATGCTTGTTTACTTAAAGCTTCGGGGTTAACAATCTGAAATAAAGCATAAGCAAACCAAATAACCATAAATAATACTAAATCAATTCTTAGTTTTTTGTAATCAAGTTTTTCGTAGAAATGTTTAAAAAACATGGCAAGGTAAGAAATAACCAATAATCCATCAATGCTTAGTCCAAGAGGAACTCCACGAATGTATCTTGTCAAGCCGATTGCGAAAAAGGACATAAAAAGTAATGAGATTAGGGCAATCGAAGGCAGGACAAAAAATCTGTTTAAATAAATTAAAATTGGCAATATAGCCGTAATCATAATTGCAGTAAAAAGGCCTCCTTTTGCTATTACAATACCGGCTATTACGGCAATAATGATCAAAATTGCATAAGCAACAGGATTGTTTAATTTCAGTGAACCGGGCCTATTTAATATATCATCAAGCATTTAATTCCAATCGTCAATATTTCATAAAATTAATAAAAAATCATTAACTGTGTTTAGGTTGATGATTAAAAGAGTTGTTTACAATTTGAAGTTCTTTAATAGCCCTCTGTAAAAATTCCAGCCATAGATAAAAATATATTTAATTTTAATTGGAATTTCTTTGTTCAAAAAACGAAAACCAAAAAACAATCCTACTAAAGTAGTTAGTATAGTTACAGATGCAACGAATAATAAAATAGTTGTCACTTCCCATTGAGGGAAAATTGCATGCAAAACAAAAACTGCAATCAAATCTCCAATAATATTAGCGAGTGCCATAAAAACTACTTTATAAAAATTTTGTTTGGGTTTATTTATGCTGTCAAGAGTAACTCCTGTAAATTTATCAACAGAAATTAATAATCCGTAAATTAAAAATACTCTAAAAATATTTGCAGCTTCAAGATATTCTTTGCCCCCAAGTATGGAAACCAATTGCTCGGCAAAGATGAAGCAAACAACAATAATTCCGAATATTAAAAATGTAACGGCTCCCGAATAGGTGTAAAATAAACTTTTTACTTCTTCATTATCATTATCAAGGCTTGCTTTCGAGATTTTCGGAAAGGCGGTTGCAACAAAACTTCTTAAAGGAACTTCAATTAGTTCGATGAGTTTTAATGGAATGGCAAACAAAGCAACACCGGCAGTACCTAGAAAAGGGCTTAAACCTATAATAATATGATCGGAGCTTTTCAAAAGATTGCTGCCTATTAAAGTGCCGGTTGTAAATTTTCCGAAGTTTAGGATTAATTTATTTGTAGTTTTATTTGCATGAAATATACAAGAAATCCCATCCCATTTTTTAATCATACAAATAACTGAAGTTATAAGATTTATTAAGAGATTTGCTATTACAATTGTCGTAATTCCATATCTAAAAAAGAAATAATTTATGGTTAGAAATATGATAAATCCACCTGTGTTGAAAATACTAAGGAAAAGCATTCTATCAAATTTCTGATCGGCTTGCAAAATGGTTAATGCATTATTGAAAGGAAGATTGATGATAGAAAGTATAGGATACCAAATAAAAAATAATGAGAATCCTGATTTATCAATTTTTTCGGCAAAAAATAATTCTAAACCCCAAACAATAATAACAATTATAAGGGTTGCTATTAATCCAATAAGCCAATTTGAGCCTATTAATTTTTTTCTTTCAATATCTTTTGCACCGGATAAAAATCTGATTATTGCAATTTTGGTAATCCCAAAGCGAAACATTTCGATAAAACTTGTGCCGGTTAAGAATAATATCCATTCACCAAACGAATCTTTTGATAAACTTCGGGTTAGAATAATAATCCCTAAAACTCCAAATGCAGCAACTAAGCCATTGCTGGCTAATGATAGAAAATTATTTTCTTTAGCAAGTCTTTTAATTAAGTTTATCAAGTTTTAAAAAATTTAAGTGAGCTTATTTTTGTTTTTCTTCGAATTTGAAAAAGAAAAATATTTTTTAATATTCTTGTATTTGTTTTTCTTTTTATTGCTTGGAATTCCATTAATTATTGTTTCCAAAACAAAAAGTTCAGTTTGATTAAGAATTACTATCGGGTCATCGCCCGATACTTCTTTCATAGTATCAAGTGCCATGATATCAGCTTTTTGCCACCTGTGGTTTGCCTTAACACAAAGTATTGAAATATCAAAAGATTTCATTAACTCAAGAGGATAGGTGTGATAAATAATGGCTGGAATTTCAACAAATATATAGTCATATTCAAAATTTCGTTGTCGAAGATATTTTGTATTTATTAATTCATTGAAATCTTTAATTTCACTAAAATTATTTCTTATTTTGTAAAACAGATAATTATCGTTAGCCTCATCAATTTGATTATCTGTATTATCGTATGAATAATTCAAGTATAAAACTTTTTCACCGTAGCTTGCGAATTTGTTAATTATCTTTTTTGTAAGTAAAGTTTTTCCAACATCATTTTTTGTGCTAAAGATTAAAATCAAATATGGTTTCTCCATTGAGTACACCAAATTTTGGTTGATTTTAAGTTTAATGTTTTGACCGATTATCTCAATTAGCCTATTTTCGATAAATCCAAAATCAATTGTATCATTTTTAGGGGAAATTTTTGGATAGGCTCCTGCAAGTCTAAGTTTAGTTAATTTCTCAGCACGTTCAGGAGTTTTAATGGTTGTATCGAAATATTCAAGAATTAATATTAAAGCTGCAACTAAAATAAATCCAAAAAGTGCGGCAACAATGATAAGTAGTTTTGTTTTTGTTGAATTAGGAGTAATTGGGAAATATGGTTCATCAACAACTTTAAGGTTTGAAGACATCTCAAGATTTTGTTGACGCATTTTTGCGAGGTTTAAACTGTGTAAAAGTTCAAGATAAGATTGCTCGGCAACACTAATTTCTCTTTCAATACGGGTCAACATTGCTCCGAGAGGTGCAAATATTCGATAAGTTACAAGAAAATCATTTTTTCGTTTTGCTAATACTTTTAAGCTTGCTTTTGCTTCTTCATAAGAGATAACATTTTCAAGCCATTCATTTAAAAGAGTTTTTATTGGAATTCCCTGAGTTGTATGAGTATATAGATATAATTGATTTGTGTAAATTTGTAATTCGTCTTTTAAAGCATTAGACTGCTTGTGAAGATTTGCCAATTTGCTTCCAAGCATTGGATTTTCATCATCATCAATTTCGGCAATTAAAATTCTTTCAGCAATCTTTTGTAATTGATCACGTTTGTCTGCTATTTCTTGTGATTTCAGATATATATTATCCCTGTTTGCTAAACCTCTTTCTATTTCATCCAAAGCTGCCGAAGCAGATTCAAGTCGTATTTGTTCATTTTGATAAAAAACATCGAGGTCTTCTTTTGTTGCTGCAATATATTTACTTTGTTCGTAATAATTTATAATATTATTTTTTTGATTGAATTTCAATAAACGATTTTCGGCATCGTTAAGTCGTTCATTAGCTAATCTGACTTGTTCTTCAAAATATTTGACAACAGCATCGGTTTGAGTTTCTTTTAATAATTTATAATTTTCAATAAATGCTTGAGTCAAAATTTTTAAGGTTTGTTGGCAAATTCCCGGATCATCTGACGTATAGGAAATTCTAATTAAATCACTATTTTGAACCCTAAAAACCTCCACATTTTGTATTGCGGCGATACTATAATGGTGATGAGTATAATGTAATAACTGATAGATGAAGTTTGAATCGCTTGATAGATAATATAATGTGAAGTTTTTTATTGTCTGATCAAAGTCTTCGGGTTTTATTCCCGGTGGTATTATAGGATCTTTTACGAAACTTTGTTGTTCAGAATATTTGGAAATGTCTTCGACAATTTCAGCAGATGTGATATCTTTTTGAACAGAGCTTGTTTTTTTGCCACCAACCTCACTATTTATTTCTTTGCCATTTAGCTCAGGCGTTTTCTCATAAGTTGGAGTTTCTTGATAGTTATTAAAGTCTTGTTTGATCTTTAACATTGTGCCAACAGGAAGTGATTGAGTGGTAATATTGTTTAGATTTTTTAATTCATCAACGGTTATTTTAAATTTATTTGCTATTGAAAATAATGTTTCGCCTGCTTTAACGGAATAGGTAATATAATTTTTCGAGTTGTTATTATTAAAATCATTATATTGTCCAACAATTAATTGCTGACCTGGAGATAATGATGTCGATTGTAAATGATTTATATTCATTAACTCACCAATTGATTTTCCATACCTGCTTGATAACTGTCCAAAAGTTTCACCCGCTTGCACAATATGATAAATATTATTATCGGTGTTCTCATTAACTTTATTATTGGAAGTCATTTTCTCAAGCCCTAAGTATTCATCTTTCTTTATATTAGTATCTTCGCTATAATTAACACCTCTTTCTCTTTTTGCTTTATTTTTTTTCTTAGATATTTCTCTTTCAAGCCCTTTGATTTCGTCTTCGAGATAATTGATTTCCTGTTCTTTTTCTCTTTGATAGCCTGTTTTACCATTTTTTACAACAAGATCCTTAACAAGTTTTGGAACAATATCCTGAAGAGCAAAATAATTACGTTCTGAAATATATTGTGAATTATATTTTTCTAAAGAAAGATCTTGGGAAAAGAGTGTAATTGCAGTTTGCTCAAGAGTTTGTCGCGATTTCAACATATTGATCATATTGTCGAATTGCATATTCGTTCCAAAATAATCAAGAGTTCGTGTTCCGGTTGTTTCAATTGAATATCCGGTCGCAATACCCGTATAAACAACAGTTTGAGAAGTATAATTCTTTTTTTTATTACGCGTAAACATATAAACGGTAAATGCAAGTACTAAAGGTACAATAATCAAAAGTAATATATGTCGTTTAAATAACTGTATTAATTGGTATATATCCATTCTTTACTTTATCACATTTATTAAATTAAAACGTACTCCAATAAGTTCTTGCAATAAATCGTATGCCATATAAAGTTCATAAATTCTATCCTGAAACTCAACAGCTCTAATCATTTCAATATCTTTAAGTCGTGTTAACTCGGCTATTGTGATATCTCCATTTAAATATTCTCTTTCTGCCATTTGCATCTGTAACAATGTATATTGTTGAAATTCATTAACTATACGTAATAATTTTTGAGATTGAATTAATTTGTTGTATTGTAATATTACATCTTGTCTGATCTCTAATTCTTCTTGTTTTCTTTGTGCTAAATTTTGTTCAATAAGCCATTTAGATTTATTGATTTCGTTATTTCTGTTAACAATATCAATTGCAGGCATCCTAATATAGGCTGAAACTGCAAAAACAGTTCTGAGAGAGGTTGAAAGGACAAAATTTGGTTGGATGTTTTCGATTTTATCTTCAAAGAAATAATTCCCATATTGTCCATAAGCCTCAATACCAAAATCTTTTGTCCAATTTCTTTTTGATGATTTTAAATCACAATAGTTAACTCCTAATAGTGCGTCTGTTAATTTCATTTTTGGTGAAAATTCTACCGCCATTTGAATTAATGCTTCTAAGGGAGGTATTTTTTCAGTTATATCATCCATTAATGGATTGTAATACATTGAGCTATCAATCTGTTGAGCTGTAACTTCTTGCGCTTTTACACAAGTAGAACTGCTACCTATGATTATAAATATTATTATCAGTTTTAATATATGTATTTTTAAAAGTTGCATTAATTAATAATTTTTTACAAAAAGTTAATAAAAAAGCCCGAAAAGCTACGATTTATTTTTGTTCACATCATAAAAAATATTTGTTATTTTTAAATTTTTATTAACAATCCATGGTTTTTGTTTCAATATAATTTGTTTATGAATCTGAATACTAATCAAAAAATATAATTTTATTTTAAACATTTTCCTTTTGAAAAACAGCCGGAATAGTTTTTAAAATTAATATAATATCACCCAAAAATGAATTTTTATCAGCATAAGCATTATCTAATTCTTTTCTTTCCTCCTCTGACATTTCTCCTTTTCCACGTTTTTCAACTTGCCATTTCCCTGTAATACCTGCTGGGGCTTTAAAACGCTTACTCCATTTATCTGAAGTAATTAGTTCAGCCTCATAAAGTGGCAATGGGCGATTTCCAACTATTGACATATCACCCTTTAAAACATTTATTAATTGGGGAAGTTCATCAATACTTAAATTTCTAATGAATTTACCAATTTTAGTGATTCTCGGATCATCTTTGATTTTTATAAAAGCACTTTTTGAATCCTTTCTTTTAATTTTTAAGTATTGATTTTCGCAAATTTTTCTTCCCTCAATATGAAGTATAGGAGAGCAGGGTTTTCCTAATCTTTCACATTCAGGGCATTTTTCGTCAAGGTTAATATCTTCATCAGCAATTGTTTCTGATTGGTATTGATTAAGATGCTTCATATCTAAAAGTTTTTTATCGGCATCCGTTGACATTGAGCGAAACTTATAAAAATCAAAAATTTTATATCCTGTACCAACTCTTTTTGATATATAATAAACTTTTCCTTTTGATTCGAGGCGAATTAATAATGCAACAAGCAACAGCAAAGGAGATAAAATAATGAGAATTGTACCCGACACAATTATATCAAATGCTCTTTTAATAAAAGGCATTTTATATTCTTTGCCGACATCAGTTTCCGTTGAGGTTTTACCCGTTCGTTTTTTGAATTCTAATAAAAACCTGATTCTATCGTAAATGTTTGTGATGTTAA
The DNA here is from genome assembly GCA_016342645.1 of Bacteroidales bacterium. Lineage (GTDB taxonomy): Bacteria > Bacteroidota > Bacteroidia > Bacteroidales > JAEINX01 > JAEINX01. Next base: position 32,643 of record JAEINX010000030.1, read on the forward strand.
GAGGTGCAACATAGTAATCATCTACTTTTTCTTTAATTGCTTTTTCTCTAATTTTATTTGAAATTTCATGTACAATCAGGAAAAATATAATTTTTTTATATGCACTATTAGAGTTAAGCAACTTGTGAATTTCAAACCCTTTCATTCCGGGAAGATTGTTTTCACATAAAATCACATCAAATTTATTATTCTCAAGCAAAGAAATGGCTAATAGGCCGTTTTCAGCAGAAACAAATTCAAATTTCTCAGGCTCATTAACAAACTGATTGATTATAGTGTTATCCGAACCAATATATAAAACATTGAATTTTGTAAACATTTGATTTTCCATTAGGTAATCAATTAATAATTATAATTATTTTCTTGATAATAATAATTCAATTCTAATTGATAGTTCTTCAGGGTTAAAAGGCTTAACAATGTAATCATTTGCTCCAAGTTTCAAGCATTTAACTTTTTCCGAACTGCTTTCAATACCTGATAACATAATCATTGGAATATCTTTGAAGAAACCGCTGGCTCTAACATTTTTAATAAATTCATAACCATCAAGGTTAGGCATTTGTATGTCCGCAACAATCAAATCTGGTAAATTACCTTCTTCCATCCATGTTAACGCGTCTAATCCATCGTTTTTTGTGACAACATCAAATTCTTTTTTAAGAAAGTTTTCTAAAAGTATCCTAATGCTTAATTCATCGTCGATTACAAGAATATTTTTTTTCATCTTCTCTTTTTAAGTTAATATTATTTGATTAATATTTAAAAAAAATAAATCAATATTATGTCTAATTTATTTTGATAATCTCACAAAAATAAATAAATTTATTCTATTAAAACTATAATAATTGAAAGTTATCTACAATTAATAGTTAATAAGTTGAGAAGTTTTAAAAAAAGATAAAAAAAATGATTCTTTTATGATTAAGAATAATGATCTTGTTATTTTTTGAATAACCTGATATTTAGATATATGAAGTTTTAAAATATTATCAATTAATTTTTTTTAAGGTAGATCAAATTATTGTTCGAGCAGATAGAAAGGTTTATAATTTATTATAAATTTTTTGTAATTCATATAGTTCGTCTCTTAGCCGCGATGCTTCAATGAAATCAAGCTCTTTGGCAACTTTTTCAATTGATTTTTTATGTTTTATGATTGCTTTTTGAAGCTGATCTTTTGACATATAACGAACTACCGGATCAGCCGCAATGCTTGTTGATTCATTTTCAACATATGTTTTTTGCTCAATTTTTTTTGCATCAGCAACTGCTGTTTGACCTATTATGGATTCTATGGATTTTTTAATGGGAGTTGGTGTAATATTGTGTTTATGATTATAAAGAAGTTGTTTTTCGCGTCTCCTACCGGTTTCGTCAATAGTGCGTTGCATAGAATTAGTTACTTTGTCGGCATACATTATAACTTTACTGTTAATATTTCTTGCAGCACGTCCTGCTGTTTGAGTCAACGATCTCTCCGACCTTAAAAATCCTTCTTTGTCGGCATCAAGAATTGCTACTAAAGAAACCTCCGGTAGATCTAATCCTTCTCTTAATAAATTCACACCTATTAATACATCAATTTCCCCGAGTCGGAGTTCTCGCATGATTTCTACTCGTTCAAGCGTATCAACATCGGAATGAATATATCGACACTTTATATTTAGGTTTATGAGATATTTTGTAAGTTCCTCAGCCATACGTTTAGTAAGAGTAGTAACAAGAACCCTGTTTCCTTTATTAATAGTGTTTTCAATTTCATCAAGAAGGTCGTCAATTTGATTCATGCTTGGTTTTACTTCGATTTTAGGCTCAAGGAGGCCGGTGGGACGGATTATTTGTTCAACAACAATTCCTTCAGATTTTTGTAGTTCATATTCTGCCGGTGTAGCACTTACAAAAATCACCTGACTGATTAAACTTTCAAACTCCTCAAATTTTAACGGTCTGTTATCCATTGCAGAAGGGAGCCTGAAACCATATTCAACAAGATTTTGTTTTCTTGATCTGTCGCCACCATACATTGCCCTGACCTGCGGAATCGTAACATGACTTTCGTCAATTACGAGTAAGAAATCATCAGGGAAATAGTCGATTAAGCAAAAGGGGCGAGAGCCGGGTAGTCGGCCATCAAAATATCTTGAATAGTTTTCAATACCGGAACAATAACCAAGTTCCCTCATCATTTCAATATCATAAGAAACCCTATCTTCGAGTCGTTTTGCTTCAAGATGCTTGCCGATTTCTTTAAAATAATCAATGTGTTTAATCAAATCATCTTGAATTTTGTAAATCGACTCATGCATTTTTTCTTGTGAAGTAACGAAAATGTTTGCAGGATAAATTGCAATATTTTCATGTTCTTCGATTTTTAATCCATCAATCGGATAAAAACTTTCAATTGATTCAATTTCATCACCAAAGAAAATCACCCTGTATGCAAAATCGGCATATGCCGGGAAAATATCAACCGTATCGCCTTTAACTCTAAAATTTCCACGAAAAAATTCAACTTCGTTCCTAGAATACAAGGCTGTTACGAGAAAATGCAGAAAACGATTACGGCTAATTATATCTCCTTTTTTAATTCGTATAACGTTATCGGTAAAATCATCGGGGTTGCCAATTCCATAAATACAAGATACGGAAGAAACCACAATAATATCTTCTCGTCCCGACAATAAAGATGATGAAGTGCTCAAACGAAGCTTCTCGATTTCGTCATTGATTTTCAGGTCTTTTTCTATGTAAGTGTTTGATACAGGTAGATAAGCTTCAGGTTGATAATAATCATAATAAGAAACGAAATATTCGACAGAATTATTTGGAAAAAATTGTTTGAATTCTCCATATAATTGAGCAGCAAGCGTTTTATTATGGCTTAAAACAAGTGTGGGTTTTTTAATTTCCTGTATTACATTTGCAATTGTAAATGTTTTCCCCGAACCTGTTACTCCAAGCAAAGTTTGAGCGACATCGTTTCTTTTAATTCCTTCTACCAATTGTTTTATTGCTTCCGGTTGGTCACCGGTTGGTTTAAATTCGGATGTGATTTTAAATTCCATTAAATATTTTTTGCTTCAATTATGCAAATATATTAAAGAAAAACTGGAAAGCATTATTAATTTTCGTGCAAAGAATAAAAGTTAGAATAAAATACAAGTGTTCCAGTCGAAGCTTTTACTTGCGTTGCCCTACTGATAAAAATTGGATAACCAACGAGCTGGTTTACGCCCGAGCTACTGTTTCCCAAGATTTAATCGTCCATTTTTATCAAGAATATTTTGTTTGTTCAAATATGATTTTAATTGGGGACAGATTAAATTCATGTATCCCATAATTGTTAATTAGATATATCATTAGAACTGTTCTATTACTCTCGAAGATGAATGGGTTGCAGAAAACTGCTGTATTGTGGCATTTATAATAAATGTTGATACCAATTAGGTAATCCATGATGAAGAGGCTAAAGCGATTGATTAGGTCATCAATAAAAGCTGTTTTATGAGACTTATTGTGTTCTCAGAGTGAACACGATGTATTCTGGTGTAAAAAGGCTAACCACAGAGTTGTAATGAGGAGGCGCAGAGGTTACAATTCTTGTTTTTATTAGCTTCATTAATTGCTCGATACAAGTATGCTACAATTTCATAGATTTCCCTTTTCCTACAACTCCATTGTTGTTCCCCAAACAGAAAAAGTACATGCCTCTTGAATATGATGCACCTTGTATTTCTATACTTTTTTGTACTCCAAGTATCTTTCTGAATAATCTCACTTGTGCTTTATATATCAGCAAGGTATAGGTTTCATGATTCAGGGTTTCAAAATTATTGATGACCCTCTGGATAAATGGATTTGGGTAAATGATTATTCGATTGGTTTCATATGAAATATCGGGAAATATTCCTGAAATGGGTTACACGCATCTTCGATCAACTCTTTGTAGAGTTCTCCTGTTGGGGTTAAAGTGTGGGAATATATATTCGGACCGGAAGCCTGCCATGCAATATTCAGTACATGGCCTGGCCAGATACTGTCGTAAACCGGTAAATAGTCTATATATGCAAAAAACAAATTTGACCAGATAAGAGAAGTGATTTCAGTTTTTGAATAATGACTTAGTTTAATTACTGAACTTAGAAACAGCGAATCTAAGGGCATCCAAAACTTATAAACGTCCCTGTAGAAAATATCCGGCGGACTAATGGTGGTATCAATTATTTCTTCATCAGTTGCTTTGTACAGCCAGCTCTCTCCGATAACAAGTGGTTTATTATAAACATTAGCTATCGAATCAATTTTAAAAACATTATTTACAAAACAGTTCTGGTTAACCGGATAAATATGATAATCAATATAATCTATATCTTGAAGTTTAGCAATTGAGTCGATAAATACCAGATCATCCCAGCTTCCCGATCCTGCCCCAATCTTCACTCCATTTTTATCTATTCCATTTAGAAAGAAGTTTACATAATTCATGACATTGTCAAATGAAAAATCCAAAGGAAGATTGTCAGCCTGAGTTTCCGGTTCCATCTCAATAGTGAGGTAATCAGGTTGAAGACTATCAATAATGGTTTGCAGCATTTGTAGTTTCTCTGCTTTATATCTTACTGAGTTTAAATCCATGTAAAATGAATCAACAGGCATGTGTCCATAAACACTATCGCGAACTGTGGCCTGACAACCTACAATTATTTGCATGTTCCGGTTTCTGATTTCTTGAACAACCTGCTGATAATAGAAAAGATATTCATTTGCTTGAGGAAAGGAATCAACAAGTGTAGGGTATTGAATAGCCAAATCAATACTTGTAATCCCCATCGAATCCAGGGCATGAAGATGTGCCTTAACATTATTTAGTTCCGGTAATTGTTCAAGCATTTCCGGCCCTTTAGCACTATTTGCCGGCAAAAGATTAGTACAATAGCTGGTGCAATATTTTTCTCCATCCCATTTTGAATCCATAGTACTATCGATATACTGAAGCTTTGATTCCAGTTCATTGTAAAGAGATAACCAGTTTTCAGGAATATCCTGAGCGGAAATAAAACAATTAACTGAGGAAATCAGGCTGAGGGATAAAATAATTTTGCGAAAATTTTTCATCTTTTAAATTTTTTAGATTTTATAGCTTAGACACAAGGGAGTTAAAATGGTTTAATTAAGCTGAATTAAAATTCGTTGATTCGTAAAAGAACGATGAACATTAGTAAAGTTCTTCTAAGAAAAACAAAAGATTTGCTGCCACCGGAATTGTGCTTAATTAAATATTTTTGAATATTTGAAGTACAACCTTTGTATAAACGATGGTCTTTCAACGAATAAAGTACATAAACAAAACACATAACAAAATTGATTAAAACAAAAAAAGCCTCGATTTTAGGCTTTTAGTAGCGGGGGCCGGATTCGAACCAACGATCTGGCGTATGCCCGAGCTACCACTGCCCAAAAGTTAGTTTCCCATTTTCATCAAGAATATTTTGCTTCTTCAGATATGATTTTAATTGCGAGCCACCTTCGAGTGTTTTCAGGAATAATTCCCTTTTTAAAGCTTGAGTTTTATTATCAAACTGCTCAAGGTGTATTAATACAAATGGTTTTCTCTTTGCAGTTGAAGTGCTACCACCGGAATTGTGCTTTATTAAACGTTTTTGAATATTTGAAGTAGCACCTTTGTATAAACGATGGTCTTTCATCGAATATAGAACGTACACAAAATGCATAGTAGTTTGGTTTATAAACAAAAAAAGCCTCAATTTGAGGCTTTAGTAGCGGGGGCCGGATTCGAACCAACGACCTGGCGTACGCCCGAGCTACTATTTCCTAAACGTCAAATGCCCATTTTCATCCAGAATGTTTTGCTTCTGTAAATACGATTTTAGTTGAGAACCCCCTTCGAGAGTTTTTAGAAATAATTCCCTTTTTAAGGCTTGGGTTTTGTCCTCAAACTGCTCAATGTGAATCAATACAAATGGTTTTCTCTTTGCCGTGGAAGTGCTGCCGCCGGAATTGTGCTTAATCAAACGTTTTTGAATATTTGAAGTAGCACCTTTGTATAAACGATGGTCTTTCATCGAATATAGAACGTACACAAAATG
>JAEINX010000031.1 GCA_016342645.1 Bacteroidales bacterium
AGATTGTTTTGAAATTATTTGTTCTACTAAAGTAGTTCTTTTTTTCTTTCCAGACCCTCAAAATAAATTTTAGCCTTATTTTAAGCATTGTGTGATCACATACATATATTTCACTACTTTTGCCAATTAAAAAAAATTAATTCATGAAAATTTCATACAACTGGCTCAAGCAATATATTAATATAGAAGTTGAACCGGAAAAATTATCCGAATTATTAACCGATTGCGGGCTTGAGGTTGAAGGTCTCGAAAAATTCCAAACCGTTAAAGGTGGCTTGGAAGGTGTTGTTATAGGCGAAGTTAAAACAAAAGTGCAGCATCCGAATGCTGACAAATTGACGATAACAACCGTGGATGTCGGAAAAGACGAATTATTGAATATTGTTTGTGGTGCACCTAATGTAGAAGCAGGCCAAAAGGTGCTTGTTGCCACTATTGGGACATGGCTGTACATGGAAGATGATTCATTTCAAATTAAGAAATCGAAAATTAGAGGACAAATTTCTGAAGGTATGATTTGTGCCGAAGATGAACTGGGGCTTGGATCATCTCACGATGGAATAATGATTCTCGAACCAGATGCCCAAATTGGCAAGCCTGCTAAAGAATATTTCAACGTTCAAGATGATTATATTTTTGAAATAGGCTTAACCCCAAACCGGGCCGATGCAACTTCTCATTTCGGCGTTGCACGCGATTTGGTAGCTGTCTTTAATCATATTAATTCAGATTCATCATCAAAATTTATTTGTCCTTCAGTTGATAACTTCAAAGCTGATAACCAAAACAATGAAATTGATATTATCGTTGAAAATAGCGAAGCATGTCCAAGATATTCAGGGATTACAATTTCAGGAATTAAAGTTGAGGAATCTCCTGATTGGCTAAAAACACGATTGCTTTCAATAGGTGTCAGGCCAATAAATAATATTGTTGATATAACAAATTTTGTTTTATTTGAAACCGGTCAACCTTTGCATGCTTTTGATACCGATGAAATTGTGGGTCGTAAAGTAATAGTAAAAAAATTAGAAGCGGGAACAAAATTTATAACTCTTGACGAAGTTGAACGAGAGCTGACAGCTAACGATCTAATGATTTGTAATGAAGTTGAAGGGATGTGTATCGGAGGCGTCTTTGGTGGTGAAAAGTCGGGAATAAATAAAAATACAACGAAAGTTTTCTTAGAAAGTGCTTATTTTGATCCTAAAACCATCAGAAAAACTTCAAAATATTTTGGACTTCAAACCGATGCCTCATTCCGTTTTGAGAGAGGGGCTGATCCTGAGATGACAATTTTTGCATTGAAAAGGGCAGCTTTATTAATAAAACAAATTGCGGGAGGAGAAATCACTTCAGAAATTATTGATGTTTATCCTAATCCTATTTCAAGGTGGACAATAGATGTAGATTATAAGAATGTTGACAGGTTAATAGGAAAGAAAATAAATAGAGAAATTATTAACAAAATTTTAATTGACCTTGATTTTGAAATTATTGATGAATCAACCGATGGAATTAAAGTCCGGGTACCTGCCAGAAAAGTTGATGTTAAACGGGAAGTTGATATAATTGAAGAAATATTGAGAATTTACGGATATAATAATATAGAAGTTCCGTCAAAAGTTAATTCTTCCATTTCATTTTTTCCTTACCCTGATTCTGGGATATTACAGAATATTATTTCCGATTATCTCAGCAATACCGGTTTTTCCGAAATAATAAATAATTCATTAACCAAATCAAAATATTTAGAAAGTGGCACAACTGATTTAGAATCAAAAAACAATGTGAAAATTTTAAATCCCTTAAGCCAGGATTTAGACGTATTGAGGCAAAGTTTGATTTATGGAGGTTTAGAAACAATTATATATAATATCAACCGAAAAATCTCAGATTTAAAACTTTTTGAATTCGGAAAATCATATTTTTATAATAAAGATGAAGACGGCCTTAAAAAATATTCCGAAAATGTTAATCTTGCATTATTTATTAGCGGTAAAAATGAAACAGAAAGCTGGAAAACCGATCAGAAAGCTGTTGGTTTTCATGATATTAAAGTTTATGTAACAAATATTCTTAAACGGTTCGGTATTAATAATTCATTATTGGAAGTGAACCCAGATGTATCAAAAATATTTATGGAGGGTTTATCTTATAATTATAAAAAACAAAAATTAGTTGAATTTGGGCAATTATCAACCAAATTGCTTAAGTATTTTGACATTACACAGGATGTTTTTTACGCAGAAATAAATTGGGATTTATTCTTAAACCTCGTAAAAAACTTTTCAATTCAATATCAAGAAACGCCTAAATATCCTGAAGTTCGACGTGATTTGGCATTATTAATTGACAAATCAATCAGATTTGAGGAAATTGAAAAACTTGCTTTTCAAACCGAAAAGTCATTATTAAAAAAAATTAATATATTTGACGTTTATGAAGGAGAAAAAATTGATAAAGATAAAAAATCTTATGCTGTTAGTTTTATTTTGCAAAGTCCTTTTAAAACATTAACCGATAAACTTATTGAAAAAACAATGAATAGATTGATAAATGTTTTTGAGAAAGATTTGAATGCAAAAATTAGGTAACATTACATAGAAAATATTCTAAATTAATAATATAAAGTAAATATTATAACAGAAAAAAATGAACAAAAGTTTTCAGCAAGCCCTCTCGGTGAAAAATTCCCAATTCCTTCACCCCAGGACTACAAAAAGGAATTGGAAAGAGTAGAATTTCTTGTTGATAAAGCTCGTGCAGAAGGAAAAGAAATTGTTGTTGTTATGGGAGTTGGTTTTGTAGGAGCAGTTATGGCAGCAATTGTTGCCGATACAAAAGACGAAACCGGTAAATCAAGTAAATTTGTTATTGGTTGTCAACGTCCAAGTGTTCGTAGCTATTGGAAAATCCCTGTTTTAAATAGAGGTGAATCACCTGTTAAGGCTGAAGATCCAGAGGTTGATGAGCTAATTTTAAGAACAGTTAATCAAGAAAAAACCCTTATTGCAACTTATAATAGTGAATGCTTAAAATTTGCTGATTGTGTGGTTGTTGATGTACAATGTGATTACACCAAAAACGATTTGGGTAATATGAAAACAGGTGATGCCGATATGGCTGCCCTTGAAGCAACTATGAAAACCATAGGTGGAAGCATTCAACCGGAATGTTTAGTTTTGATTGAAACAACAGTTGCACCGGGTACAACAGAGTTTGTCGCTTGGCCGATTTTGAAAAAAGCTTTCTCAAAACGCAGTATAAAATCGACACCTTTGCTTGCTCATAGTTTTGAGCGTGTTATGCCCGGAAAAGAATATGTTTCGAGTATCAGAGATTTTTGGAGAGTTTGTGCGGGTTGTAATGACGAAGCTCGTACAAGAGTAGAAAAATTCTTGCATGAAGTTTTAAACACAAAAGATTTTCCTTTAACTGTAATGGATAGGCCGATTGAGTCGGAAACCACAAAAATTGTTGAGAATTCATATCGGGCTACAATTTTAGCGTATCTTAATGAATGGAGCTTATTTGCCGAAAGAAACGGTGTTGACATTATCAAAGTTATAAAAGCAATAAAAATGCGGCCAACTCATAGCAATATGATTTTCCCCGGCCCAGGTATAGGTGGCTATTGCTTACCGAAGGACGGTGGCCTCGGTTATTGGGCTTATAAACATATTCTCGGATTTGAAGATGGAGACGATGTTTTCAAAATTACACCTACAGCTATTGACATTAATGATACTCGATCACTACATGTTGCTGAACTTACACGAGACGCATTAAGAAATATGGCTAGATATATTGCAGGTGCCGATGTTTTAATTTGTGGTGCAAGTTACCGTGAGGATGTTGGTGATACAAGATATAGTGGAAGCGAAATGTTTGTTAGAAAACTTACAGAAATGGGTGCTGAAATGCGAATCCATGACCCTTACGTGGATCATTGGTACGAATTGGAAACTCAAGATGTTTACCCTGCCCCGGGATATTCATGGAGCCGTTTCTTTCGTAATCAAGAACATTTGACCGAACTTCGTGTACAAAAAGATTTACCGGAAGCTTTGAAAGGAGTTGAAGCTCTGATTCTTGCTGTACCTCACGAACAGTATTTAAATCTTTCACCCGACGATATTGTAAAATGGGCAGGTAGTCCAATTGCCGTAATAGATTGTTTTGGTATTCTTTCCGATGAAATTATTAGAAGATATATCGAACTTGGTTGCGAAGTAAAAGCACTTGGGCGAGGGCATATAAGAAGGATAAAAGAGGAAGTTAAAAAAAAGCAAAAGTAATAGATAATTAATTAAATCCTTGTGAATTAGCTTCATGTTATTCGGACAATTTTAATTTTGATTAGCAAAAATTTGAAATTGAGATGGAAATAAAATTTACTTTTTTTTTCTTTTCATTATAAAAAATTACTAACTTTGAAAAAATTCAAAAAGCATTCAGGTTTTGATCAAGTTTTTATACATATCAAAAGAAAATAATTACATAAACATCAAAGACAGGGATAGGTTTTTTGGTAAATAATTTTTTTAGCTTATTTCTATCGGGAATAGGCATTTGATTTTTTTAATTTTCCTAATTATAATTTTTAAAACAAAAAAAATGAATTTACCTTTTGCTGAATCATTTAAAACAAAAATGGTTGAACCAATAAGAAAAAGTACTCGCAAAGAGCGGGAAAAATGGATAAAAGAAGCCAAATATAATTTATTCAACCTCAAAAGTAACCAGGTTTTTATTGATTTATTAACCGACTCGGGAACAGGAGCAATGAGCGACCGACAATGGTCGGAAATGATGCTTGGCGATGAAAGTTATGCCGGAGCCTCGTCATATTACAAATTAAAAAATGCCATTAAAGAAATTACCGGTTTCGATTATTTTTTACCGACACATCAGGGAAGAGCTGCCGAAAACGTGCTTTTCTCTGTATTAGTAAAAGATGGTGACCTCGTTCCGGGAAACTCTCATTTCGACACAACAAAAGGCCATATTGAATTTCGAAAAGCAACTGCAATTGATTGTACTATTGATGAGGCATTTGACACAATTATCAAGCATCCTTTCAAAGGAAATCTCGATCTTGTGAAGTTAGAAACAGTACTTAAAAGTAATCCCGTAAAAAAAATCCCTTTAATTATAGTAACCGTAACCTGTAATTCTTCGGGCGGCCAACCTGTTTCGATGCAAAACCTTAAAGATGTTAAAAATCTGGCTGATAAATATGGAATAAAAGTAATTTTTGATTCTGCCCGTTTTGCCGAAAATGCTTATTTCATTAAAAAAAGAGAAAAAGGATATGAAAACAAAACTATCAAAGAAATTGTAAAAGAAATGTTTTCATATGCTGATGGTATGACAATGAGCAGTAAAAAAGATGCCATCGTTAATATGGGAGGTTTTATAGGTTTTCGTGAAGAGGAACTTTTTAAGCAGGCAAGTGTTTTTAATATTATGTTTGAGGGTTTTATTACTTATGGTGGAATGTCGGGCAGAGATATGAATGCACTGGCCCAGGGTTTATACGAAGGCACTGAATTTGACTATCTTGAAACAAGAGTTGAGCAGGTTGCTTATCTCGGGAAAAAACTTGACGAATATGGTGTTTCGGTTTTAAAACCTTTTGGAGGCCATGCTATTTTTATCGATGCAAAACGCTTTTTGCCTCATTTGCCTAAAGAAGAATTTGTGGCACAAACTCTTGCCGTTGAATTATACCTTGAAGGAGGTGTTCGGGCAGTAGAAATAGGTGCGATAATGGCTGACCGTGATCCAGTAAGTCGAAAAAACCGCTTTCCTGAACTTGAGCTTATAAGGATGGCTATCCCGAGACGTGTTTATTCAAATAATCACATGGATTATGTAGCTGCTTGTTGTGCTAATGTTATGGAACGATCAGCTGAGATTAAAACCGGTGTAAAAATTCAAAAAGAAGCTCCGATATTGAGGCATTTTACGGTTGAGTTGGAGAGGATTTGAGATAATAATTAGTCATCCATTCGGACTTGCTTCGCTTCATCGGATGAGTTTTGTTTAGCAAATACACAAAATATTAATTCTGTGTGTTAATAGAAGTTTAACAATCATCCGATGACTAACAATCAAAAATTTATTTCAAAAGACGTAAGTATTCAAGCTGTGCCTGTTGGACAGCCTCAGCAATAAACTCTATAAAGATTTTATCGTCTGTATGTGCTTTTTCAAGTGCATTTATATAATCTATTCTTCTGATTGGTGGAATAATTGTTATCGGGTAAGAATTTTGTAATAGGGCAAAATTCATCAAAAGCCTTGCCACTCTTCCATTTCCATCAATAAAGGGGTGAATAAATACAAATCTTTTATGCAATTCAGACGCCCATATAACAGGATGTAAACCCGGATTTATTCCTAATTCCAGAACAAATTGTTTCATTTTAGAAGGAACTTCTTCCGGTCTCGGAAGCGAATATTTTGAACCAGAAATAAAAACTCTGATGTTTCTGTATAAACCTGCTTTTTCAGCATCTATTCCCTGGAAGAAAAGCTTGTGAAGTTGTTTTATATCTTCTTCGGTAAACGCTTCTTTTTTTGCAAGTTGAAACAATAAATCAAAAGACCTGGCATGGCCGATTGCTTCATAATAATCTTTTAATGGTTTTCCCGCTACTGTAAGGCCGTCTTCAATCGCAATTCTGGTTTCGCTTTCGGTTAGGGAGTTTCCTTCTAAAGCATTACTACTGTAGGTTAATCCGATTTTGTAATACTTTTTTAGTTCTTCATTCTGCTCTTCTGATAAAGGGCGTAAAGTTTCTACTTTTTTTTGAAGTTGAGATATTTTAGTGAGGATTTTCACAGGTATGGATTAGTTTATAAACAATATAACTAATTGTTTTACATTATTATACTTTTAATTTCTTCAAATAGTATTTCAGTTTCATCGAACATCTTTTTCGCTTCTTCATGAGTTGGAAAACCTGATGGTAATACTCCTAATGAGGTCGGATACCTTGAATCAATATAAATACTATCGATTTCAATAAATATATCTTCATTGATTTTTAAATCAATTATAATATTAGAAATAACAAGTTCATATAAAGTTCTTGTACTATGTATCTTCGGAAATCTTATATTATGTTCGACAAGTATAGCTTTTAGTAATTTTTCTATTGCTTGTTGACAATGAAATAATACTATGTTTTCTATCTCGTTTCCATCAAGAAGTTGTTTTGCAGCTTGCAAATCTTTTTCAGCAAATGCTATCCACGAAATTGTAATTTCTTTCATTTATTGATTTAAATATCTGCCTGATACATCTGTTTCAATTATATAATATAAACTCCATTATTATTAATATCCTGATGAAAAAATGAATCAGAGCTTAATAATTTTTTCCATTCATCTGCAGTATAAACTAATATATCAATAGGTGTTTTTTTTATTATATCTATTAAACAATTAGAAATCATAACTCTTTTCTTAATTCTTTCTGAGTAACTATTTATAGTTTCGTTGTTATTAAATATTACCAATAAGTCAATATCACTATCTCTATTCGGATTGCCGTAAGCATAACTACCAAATAATATTACATTACAAATATTAAAATTATTTGCAAGTTTTTTAGCTATTTCGTTTTTAATTTCAGTCTTTAAATTCATAAAAGTTTATTCATGTCCAAATATTTCATTATTATTCAAAATCCAAGACAATCCTTTTGGTAATTGTGCATCAATAATGAAATTCATGCCACAACTTTTTGAATAGATTTAACTCTTGTCAGTCTTGAAGCAAAAGCCAAACAAGCTTTAATATCGTCAAATTCAATTGCGGGATAATCATCAATAATATCCTGAAATGTCATCCCTGATGATAATAAATCAAGTATCATTTCTACCGGATAACGCATATTCCTAATTGTAGGTTTCCCATGGCATATATCAGGATTTAATGTAATTCTGTTAAGTAAATTATCCATTTTATTTTTTTTTGAGTAAAGATAATCAAATTATTTATTAAAAATGAAATGCTTTATTATTTAAATTATTATAGTCTTTGAATTTATATTTACAAGAGGATTTAATTTCTTTTCAAAGGATACTAACTTTTGAAAAGATTTTATCCTTAACAAGTAATAGTTTTTACATTGATTAATAAATTATTATTTATGTTACCATAATGATGTTTTTGTCCTTTATTTATTTTTTCAATATTTTTTTTAATTCCAACAAGAATGTTTTGTGATTTTATATAATACTCTTGGACATAATCAACATATGGAAAAAATTCAATTTCTGCTTCTTTTGTTTTAAGTGTTTTGTTTTCGTTAAAAAAGGTTAAAGAATCATCTGATTTAAATCTCAAATAATTCATAAAAACATGCCTTGCATGCTTAATATTAGTGAAAACTATTCCAAATTTTATTTTTTTATTATAACCGAATTCTTGAAATAATCTTTCTAAAAAACAGCCAATGTTTTCTAATTTATTTTTTTCAACCTCATTAATGCCAGCTTCTGTTTGTTTTGACCAAAATTTTTGATCTATATTCTTATCGTTACCTGATGTAATTATTAATAAATTAAGAGTTGTATTTCCACAAATTTTAAATATACATTCAAAGATTTTGATAAGATTAGGTTCAACTAAATTTATATCTGCAAATAAATAATTATCAATAATTATAATATCGGTTAGTGGTAATAATGATTTTGTAAAATCCTTCCAAAACTTTTCATATTCTGTTTTATTTTTTAATAATTGAAGTTGTTTTTCCTTTTTATGAAATGACAAATCCTTCCATTTACTTAAGTAATTATCCTTAAATGCAATAAAGTAACCATTGTTTTTTAAGTATTTCTTCTTTTCCTTTTCATCTTTTTCAAATAAAAAAAACAGAGTTTCAGGCTTGGTTTTAGCTGGAAATTTATTGTTTTTAGGTTTATTAAAAGTTATTCGCTTAAATGTTTTATTATCGTCCATTCCGGATGTAAATTTTTGGAAATAAAAAGGTGTTTCTTTTTTAGGTGTGTTTGCAATTTGTAAAGATGTGCCTTTTTTTAAAAACTTTTCAAACGAATCCCAAATTTCTAATTCCTCTTCCAATTTTTCTTTTTTCTCATCATTATCATTTTCTTTTTTTTCAGGTTTTTTATTGATGAAAAAATCTTCCAATATTTTATGATCAATTATTGTTTCTAACATCTAATTGGGATTTTGAATTTTTAGTAAATCAATTGTCAGGTTTAGAGACTCATCATAAAAACCTTCACCAAAATCTTCTTTTAAGATTCCATCCTCACGTATATTCAATTTATAATATTTCTCCTTTTCTTTTTGAGAATTAAAATACAAAATGTTTACCTGTTTTGGTGCTATTTCTTTTCTTGCAGTTAAAAGTTGTAATTTTTGAATTAAGTAAACACTATGAGTTTCGATAATAAATTGAATATTGAAATTTTTAATACAATAAACGAAAAAATCAGCAAGTTTTGATTGCCAAGATGGGTGAAGAAATACTTCCGGTTCTTCAATTAAAATAATTTTATTGGGGGGTATTTTATCAGGTTTTTTTTTCTTTTCTGAATTTGCCTTATCATCTTTCTTCTTTTCAAGTAAAATAATTGATAAAACCTTTAATATAATGAAAAAGATTGTTTGAGAACCTTTTCCCAAGTCAGCGACACTAATTTTATTTTTTAAATCATTTTCGCAATCAACATGAGTACAGCCTCTTGGAAATGTTTCAGTTTTCTCTTTTTTTATTTTCAATGGAATAAAATCAACTGTAAATCCTGAATTAAAATGTTTTCGAATATCTATTAATGAATCGAATCCAAAAATATTCAAAATTTTATAAAGGTGAACATGGTTTTCATATAGTCCTTCCTCTATAAAATGGAATTTATTTTCTTTAATATTTAATAGCCTTGTTAATTTTAATAAGAATTCTGTTTCCGGTTTATTTTCAATGAATCTTTTTTGTAAACAATCATCATTAATTATATAAATTAGATTATCATCAAGAATCAAGTTTATTTGACTTCTAATTTCTGAAAAAATTGGTTTTAAAACTTTCTCAATAAAAAGAATATAACATGTCTCTTTAGTAATATTATTATATTTTATTACTGCATCATTATCTTTATCATCATGAATTTCTTCTTTTAAATTATCATCAGCTAAATTAGAGTAAAAATCTTCTTTTAAATCTTCAAGGAAATCATTAAACTTTTTATCGTAAGTTGTGTTTTTATAGTCAACATCATCTTCATAAATATATTCCCGAAAAGTTTCAAACCACCAATAATCGCTAAATGTATTTGCTAAATAATCCAATATTTTAGAAAAATCATAATCGATTGATTCGTTATTACTCAGTTTTTCAACATATTTTTTAAGTAATTTAATATTGATTTTTGCATTTAACATGCTTGTATCATCACTTCCCGTATAAGGTGATTTTAAAGGAGAATTCCTTTCACCATCCCAATATCTATAATGATCATAAATGCCAATAAAAACTATTCCTTTAGAATCTTTAATTTCAAGAGATAAGAACACAACCATTCCTGAATATCTTCCTTCCTGAAATGTATATTCGATAGTAAAAGGAGTATCAAAATTTGATATGTTTGTTTGTAAGCCAAATCCAATTTTCTTTTCCTTACTGTTTTTATTAACAATTTGATTAAAATCACCCAAATTTTCTATACCTTTTTCAAGATCAATAGCTGGAAAATCAGAATATCTAAAGCCCTCTGAAATCAATTTAATAAATTTAATTATCGTGCTTTTCCCAGAATTATTAGCACCGGTTAATATATTTAACTCTGAAAAAGAAAACCAGTTTCTCCCTTCAAAAATTTTAAAATTATTAATTAAAAACTTATCTAATTTTTTCATTAGTATTATTAATTTATTCTCTTAAATACCTATAAAATAAAACACACAACTTTAAACACTTTTCTTTGAATTATAATCCAAATGTACAAAAAATATCAATCGAATTTATAATCAAATCACTTTTATATATAAATAATTTAAGAGGTTCTTTTAATTTTTCTTTCAATATTTTTCACAACCTCATTTTTAGCTAAAGTATCAAAAAATAAGGCTTCTTTCTCAGATAAATTTGGTAAAATGTGATTTTTAATAAAATATGGAATTTCTTTGTTAAACCACTTTTTTGTGTTTTCCTTTCCGTATGGATCAATAAATACAGTTTTTTTTCTTTGCTTAGCTAAGTTTATAATATTCTCATTGATGAATTTATCTGATTTTTCAATAATGGAAATATAATAATTATTAATACGTTCGTCGAATTCTTCCTGCTCTCCATCAACTCCCTTTAAATAAGAGCGGATTATTAATCCAATAAGTATTATTGCAATTATTATATAAAGAATTTCCATATTGTTACTTTTAATTATTTATCGAAGAATCAAAACCTTAAAGATTATTCATACAATTCCTCAGAATACGGATCATTATCCATTCCTTTCATTTCGGCATTTTCTTTTGCCTCAGAATTCTGTGTGTCCACAGTATCCCATATTCGTTTTACTTTAGAATGACGGTAAGTTTTTGGCTGATCTTTTAAGTAATCCGGAACAGGGGCTTTATCTTTCCAAGAACCTCGTGCAACAAATGGTTCTTTTTGCTTTGGCATTATAATCGCAATTAGTATAACTATAACAGCAATTATTAATGACATAGCGGTTTCTGTGCGCATTCCTTTTTTTTTCATGGCTTTAAAATTTTTGAATTAATGAATTTAATAATTTGATCATTTCTATTTTGCTCTAAAGCTTTTCCAAACTCTATTGCATGTCCATTTTCTACTATTTCATCATAGATAGAAAACCTGTAAACAGGAATATCACAAACAATACTGTAAAAATCCCTGCAAAAATCATAAAAGGCCCTTTGCTTCCACCTGGGAGAACCATTTCCGGAAAAATCTCCTTTTTCTGCGGCTAATCCAAATTGCTTTTCAGTACTATTGTTTTTCCAATATCCTCCGTAACCCGCTTTTTTCAAACAAACAGATTCTTTTTTCTCACAGTACTCTTTATATTTTTCTACATCAAAGTGTTTGTAATCCTCATATATTGATGATCCTAAAGTTATTTTTCTGTACCTGTTAAAATGCTGTTCCTCATCCAATTCAATAATAAAACTTTCAGTAATAATATCCCATGAACCAAACCTTACTGGCACTACTTTTAAAATTCCACCAAGTGATTGATAAACTTTAATTAATTCACTTATCTGACTTTTGTATAGTTCATTTACTTTGAATTTCTTTTTTATAGTTGATAAACCGTATTCCTTCGATATTAAATTTGATAAATTTGTTTCTCTTAATTTCATGTTTTTTTTTTAATTATGCTGCAAAAATATGTATCAGGTGTGCATTCAATCTGCATAATTAAAAATATTGTTGAACTGCTTTTTTTAATTTACTTTTTATCTTTGATTTTAAGCTCATTGGCTTAATAACTTTCACATCCTCTCCAAAAAATAGGATATTCATTTCAAGTTCGGTATTTGGTATTAGCTTTAAAAGAACTTTTAATTCACCTGTATCAAGAAACTTTGCTTTTTGACTTGGATGAAGGGGCTTAGTTTTAATATAATTTGCTTGTTTCTTTGAAAATATCAGCTCTACTTCCTCAATTTCACCATTTTCTTGAGTTGAAACACCAATAATATCATAAAAATGTTCATCCCAATCAATGATGGCCTTGATATATTTTTCCGAGCATTCATTGATATTTAATATTCTGTCGAGTGCCAGATTACATTTTGGGAATTTTTTTTCCTGATCTAATCCAAAAACAAACCACCTGTTATTGTATTGCTTCAAATAATATGGGTGAAATTTTATTTTATAAGCTTCCTTATCAAACGGTTTATAATTAATCTCAAGGACACGCTCGTTTATTATAGCATTAAATACTGGCATTATTTTATCATATCCTGTATAATCAATATTCGTATCATAGGACATCACTTTTCTTTCATTATTATTCAAACCAAAGTGTGTTGATAACATTGGGCCAATTTCATTGATCCATTCAAATTGTGGTGCTCCTTCAAACCTTTGTAAAATAGAAATTGCGTTTTTTAAATGTTCTGCCTCTGTTTTATTTAGTGGGCTATTATTTATTGAAAAGTCCCTATCTTCATAACGATAATATGCTTTATTTCCTTCCCGTATAGCAATGATTGGAGCATTATAACCAATGTCACTTCTCATAACCCTAATATCATCTCGTAGTTGCCTTGTCTTTATACCTGTGCATTTGGAATCAAATTCTTGTAAAGTTTCATTTACTTTCTCTAGTAAATCTTTAATATAATACTTCCTGCCAAAATTACTAAAACATTTATCTAGTGTGTTATACCTTAGAATTGCATTTTTATTTGTTGCCATATTTTATTCAATGTAAATGTATGGTTACAAATATAAAATTTATTTATGATTATTGAATTTAAAAATATAAACAAGATTACTAATCGTAATATATTTGAAGTTCAATTCATTGATTAGAGTATTTCAAGTTGTAAATCTGTAGAGAATTTGTCACACCCTGCATTTAGAATACTATAAAATTTTTGAACCTTTTTTATACTTTTGCAAAAATTTTGTATAGCTTTTTAGTTAGCAAAAAATCATTTATGAACATGGATAAAATTAAAAAACAAAAACGTTATCAAAGACTTTACCAGCAATTAAAAAAATTATTGGAAAAAAGCAATAATCCCATCGCCAACATGGCAACAATTGTAGCAGTTTTACATAATAAGATGGAGTATTTTTTCTGGACAGGCTTTTATCTTCTTGATAATTCAGAACTTATTGTTGGCCCTTATCAGGGTTCGCTGGCATGTATTAAACTTAAAAAAGATATTGGTGTTTGTTGGGAAGGAATAAATCAACAGAAAACAATAATTATTGATGATGTTGAAACTTTTCCGGGGCATATTGCTTGTGATTCGCGTTCAAAATCTGAAATAGTAATTCCACTAAAAAATCTTAAGGGTAAAATAATAGGAGTTTTAGACGTTGATAGTAAAGTTACAAATTCATTTGATGAAGCAGATGCTGACGGACTTGAAAAAATCATTCAATTAATTTTCTGAAAAAAAGTTTATGTGTAAAAAGAAGATTAATAAAACATTTTTATTGAAATTGATAAACTAATAATATTTTGAGTACACTTGAGATAATCATAATTGCAGTTGGCTTAGCAATGGATTCGTTTGCTGTTTCACTTGTATGCGGCATACAAAATTGCGTTAATTGGAAAGAAATTTTAAAAATAGCATTCTTCTTTTCACTTTTTCAAGGAGCAATGCCTTTTTTTGGCTGGCTTCTTGGCGGTGTTTTCTTGCAAAGTTTTCAATCATACAATAATTATATTGCTTTTTCAATATTTCTTCTTATCGGTATTAAAATGATTTATGACTCATTTAAAGATTCTTCAAAAAACAGAATTTTCTTAATCGACAATCTTCGTGTAATAATTGGTTTATCAATAGCAACAAGTCTCGATGCCTTAATAGTTGGCATGAGTTTTGGTTTCTTAAATATAAATATAATTAAAACTATGTTAATAATTTTTATTATAACATTTATATTTTCAATAATAGGTGTCAGGATTGGGGAAAAATATGGACATTTGCTGCTTGGAAAAAAAGCAGAATTTGTTGGCGGATTAATTTTGATTGGCATCGGAATCACCCAACTAATTGATTGAAAAACTTAAACAATTTTATCACGAATGAAAAAAATATTTTTAACAATAGTAGCTCTTAGTTTCACTATTTTTACTTTCAGCCAGATACCTTCGGGGTATTACGATGGAACAGAAGGATTAAGCGGATCACAGCTAAAATTAGTAGTTCATAATATCATTAAAGGGCACATCGAATTTTCTTATAATGATTTAAGGGATTTCATTTTAATTGAAACCGATGAAGACCCCAATAATTACAATAATTTAATTTTATTATACACAGGTCGTTCTCAGGCTAAATCAACTTTTGGAGGAGGTGAAAATGACTGGAACAGGGAACATGTTTGGGCAAAATCACATGGCGATTTTGGTAACTCTGCACCCTGCGGAACCGATGCTCATCATATTCGACCCACAGATGTCTCAGTAAATGGTGATAGAGGACACCTTGATTTTGATAATGGAGGTAATCCAATTTATGATAATGGCGATCTTGCAGGTTATAGAATTGACAATGTGTCATGGGAGCCGAGAGACGAGGTAAAAGGAGATGTTGCAAGAATGATATTTTATATGGCAGTCAGATACGAAGGCGATGATGGAGAGCTTGATTTGGAGGTTGTTGATTATGTAAACACCTATCCAAATCCAAAACATGGCAAACTATCTACTCTTTTGGAATGGAACATTGCTGACCCGCCTGATGATTTTGAAAAAAACAGAAATGAAGTCGTATATTATTACCAGGAAAACAGAAACCCCTTTATTGATCACCCTGAATTTGCTACTTTAATTTGGGATCCATCTTCTTCAGTTAACGAATTATCCTATGAAAATAAAAAATATTTTTTATATCCTTCACCTTCTCAAGACTATTGCTATATTAATGTTTCTGCTTCATTTGGTGAACTAAAAAATAGTTTTACTGTTTTTGATGTTACAGGAAAAATATTAAGTATTCCGTATTCGAATGAAAGCAATAAAATAAAATTAGATGTTTCGAAGCTTTCAAAGGGTATTTATTTTATTAAATTTGATTCTACAGAAATTTTAAAATTTGTAAAATAATTTTGTAAAAATGAACACTATTAGGATAACAAAAGAATTCGATTTTGAAATGGCTCATGCTCTATTTGGTTACGATGGGCCTTGTAAAAATATTCATGGCCACTCCTATAAATTATCGGTTACAATTATTGGTAAACCTTCAGAGGATACAAAATCCTCAAAATATGGAATGCTTTTAGATTTTAAAATATTAAAGAAAATCGTTAAAGATTGTATTATTGAAATATTTGATCATGCATTAATTCTAAATAAAAATCATCCAAAAGAGCTTTTATCGGAAATTATTAAAAATTTCGAGAAAATAATTGTTGCTGATTACCAGCCTACAAGTGAAAATATTATTATTGACTTTTCAAATCGAATAAAGAAAAATTTACCTGAAAATATAAAATTGAACAGTTTAAAATTACACGAAACTGCCACTTCTTTCACTGAATGGTATCAGAAGGATAATAAATAATATCTAAAATATTACTTGATTCGCAAGAATTTCCTATGAATTTTTCTTCCGCTTTCGGTTGTAATTATTAAGGAATATAAGCCATTCTGAAAATCAGAAACATTAATATTAAGTGTTTGTTTTCCTGAAGATAAAAACTTATTATTGCTATAAACGACTTGTCCTAAATGATTTAGAATTGAATACTCAATGTTGGAACTTTTCTCTAAATTAATTATAATTTTTGCATTATTTATAATTGGGTTTGGATAAATTTCACCCACAATAATTAATTCATTATTTTCTAATTCATTAATATACACGCCTCCATTTGTAAAATCTACTACAATTATCAAATCGGTGCAATTGGGATTTTGGGCACTAATAATAACTTCCTGAGGACTTGACTGGATACCGGCAACTTCTGCAAATATTTGATAAGCACCAAAAGCAAGACTATTAAAATAAAAACTCCCTTCCTCATTTGAATGAGTATATGACAATGAATTATTATTTTCATCTAATATTATTAATTCAATATTTTCGATACCTATTCCTGTTTCATAATTTTCAACAATTCCACCTATGTTTCCAGGTCCGTACGAATAACCGGGTGTTTGGTCAAGGTGAATATCATTATCAAAAGATGTTTGATAAAAGTGAATTATTTCAGCATTTACCCAATTAATTTCATCACCTACATAACCGGGAAAATATTCGTTATAATAATTTGATTGTAAGTCCAGATCGGTTTTCACAATATAATCACCACCAATAATTTGATAAAACCAAAAACTACCCTCTTGGTCAAATTCTACAGTATCAATAGGAATAATATCATCATTCTCTTTTTTATATAAGTATCCAATACCCTTATCAATCGGCCAATATCCGGCAAAGACCTGGCCACCCATATTAAAATAATCACGATAACCTACTTTAAGAAGTTTTGTAAGGGAGGTAGAAGTATAATCACCTGTTAATTGGTCATAAGAAACAATGGATAATTTTGCTCTATACGTTCTATTTTCAGTATAAATGTGTTCAGGGTTTTGAAGTGATGAAAAATTTCCATCTCCAAAATTCCATTCCCATGAAATTATCCCTGTGCAAGGCGAATTATCAAAAAATGATACTTTATAATTATTTACCGTATCTAAATCAAACCTAAAATCAGGGTAACAACTATTAACTGTGGTTGAATCATTTATTCTAAAGTTTATATTGAAAGTATTAGAATTATCCCAGATAAATCTACAATATAAAGTCGTATCGTAACAATCATTTTTATAATCAAAGGTTTCTATTATTAAAGAACCTTTAGATAAAGTAGTATAAACAGTATCATAGAAAAATCCTAATGAATCAGTTAAAACGTTATTATTATACGACAATCCGAGTTTATAAGTGGAATCACCAATTATATTTACTGACTGATTAATCATTGGTGCATTATGTTCAATACTTAAAACTTGTCCCGAAACAAAAATTTTATTTTCAGGTGCTTGTATCTGGGCAAAACTTAGGTTAGCAACTAATATGAAAAAAAATAATGACACAAGTGTTTTAAATTGTGCATTATGAACCATCTTATAGAACACAAGGGGTTTTATATGGTTACAACAATTAATATTATAAATTATTTTCATAACAATTTTTTAAAACTTATAAATTAAACCTGTCCTTACTCCAAGAGAATAAGGATGTTTAGTTGAAATGATGCTGTTATCATTATTATAAACAGATCTCAAATAATACCTGAAAGTAGGTTCAATAGAAATGTTTAGATGATTTGACAATTTGTATGCAAAACCTACATTTATAGCAAATTGCCAATTAGTATTTATTCGTGTTGGAATATTTCTGTCAATTTTAATGATTTTTATTTTATCTTCAGGTAAAACAACATCCGGTATATTTTTATTTATCATAAATGACATTATTGGTCCACCTTTTAAGGTGTAAGAAATTCTTCTATTGTTTTTTACAAATCCAACAAATAAAGGAATTTGCAAATAAGTATAACTGTTTTTTGCTGCTGAAATGGATACTTTATTGAGAGAATCATAAACTTCAACAGTAGTGGTGTGAAAAATGGGTTCTACTGTTTGCCCACTTGTATCAAAAGTTATGTTTAGTAAATCTTCATAAGAGCCAAGATATTCCTCGTAATCAATTATATAATCACCTTTATCCTCCGAAAAATTAAAACCTAATCCACTCTCAATTACAAATCCGTTATAATTTAAATTTAGGCCTAAACCAAACGTATATGCATTTTTATTAACATCATTACCAACGGGATAGAAAATCACCTCAGGTGTAAAATAAGCTCCAAGTGAAATTTGTGGCTTTATTCGATTTCTGCTAATTATATTTTCATCAATAACATCTTGTTGTTGATTATCGGTATTCTTTACTTCTAATATATTTAAATTCGGTTTTTCTATATTATTATCTGATTTATCAATAATATTTTGAACTAATTCTTCTTCAATTGATATTATTGGTTGTGAAACGATTGCAGTTTTAAAACTATCGGAGGTTACAACTTCATTATTGTAAATAATATTATTATTATCAGATGAAGCAAATTGAATTTCTTCAGATTTTGAATAAACAGGTTCTTCTTTTATTTCATTAATTGCTT
Source organism: Bacteroidales bacterium (assembly GCA_016342645.1). Taxonomy (GTDB): domain Bacteria; phylum Bacteroidota; class Bacteroidia; order Bacteroidales; family JAEINX01; genus JAEINX01. The sequence continues at coordinate 18,905 of JAEINX010000031.1, forward strand.
TTGCGACTAATTTTTCTTCTTTTTCCGGTTCAGGGTATTTAACTTTAGTTTCGACTAATTCTTTTTCTGTTTTTGTTTCGATTTCAGATTTTTCAATTTTAGGTTCAATATCTGTTATAGTGTTTGCTTGAGTTTCTTTTTCTACTTTTTGATTTTTGTTTAAGACCTCTTTTGTTTCAGTATTTTCAATATTTTTTATTGAAATTTGCTCAATGTTTTCTTTATCTTGAATTGAATTCTCAGAAATAATATTAACAGGATCAATGGCGACAGAGTTATTTTTTTCTCCATCAAAAATAAAGAATGAAGTGATAAGTGCAACAGAAATAATTGTAATAATGACTGAGATTATTCGATTACCATTAAAATTACTTGATATAGAATTAGACTCGGAAATATTCTGTTTAATATTATCCCATAATATTTCAGGCGGATCAACTTCGAAATCCCGAAATTTATCTATAAATAATTCATCAATATTTTTATAGGTCTTTTTCACAAACCAACATTTATCAAATTTATAACTTTCTTCTGCAAAATTGCTCTTGCTCTTGACAATTGCGATTTTGAAGTATTCTCAGAAATACTGAGTTTTTTTCCAATTTCTTTATGTGTATATCCTTCAATAACATTTAAATTAAATACAGTTCTATATCCATTAGGTAGAGTTTGAATAAGGTTTAACAACTCGTTTACAGAAATTTTATCAAGGATGCTTTCATCTGTGATTTTTGAAGTTTTTATATCATCAATATCAATTTCAACAAATCGACGCGACTTTTTCTTAAAATAATTAATAGCAGTATTAATTATTGTGCGTCTAATCCACCCTTCAAATGAACCTTCGTGCCTAAAATTTTTTAAGTTTGCAAAAATCTTTATAAACCCTTCCTGTAAAATTTCTTCTGCTTCGATTTTATTTTTTGCAAAACGCAAGCAAACACCAAACATTTTTGGTGCATAACGTTTGTACATCGCTTCCTGCGCTTTTGCATCGTTGTTAATACAACGATCTATAAAATCTTTTTCAGAGTGCATTTACCAGTTTTAACCCCTTACAAACCATACATAGACAACTATAGATTAATTCATTTTTAATAACAAATTTAACCTTTAAGGCGTAAAACTACATAAAATATTTTTACATGGGCAAAAAAATAACTGTTTTTTTTTATTTTTTTTATTGCATACTGTAAAAAAATTTTTAATACAACATGTATAAGTACTTTCTTAATAATTTCTTATCAAGGTTGAGACAAACAAATAAATAAAATGGTTGCATTAAAAATGATAATTATCATATCGATTCTCAATCTGAGGATTCGATTTTTACCTTAAATCTGCAAGTTGATTTTTAATAGACACTTATTTCACCAATGCACCACTTATTTTACAACACTAAAGCATGTAAAGTTTTTTTTATTGAATTAATCAAGACCGGATAAAATATTTAAAGCCTTTAGAAAAGTACTGTCGGTTTTATGATAAATTGGATAAAAACCCTCATTATCAAATATTTCACGGCCTATCAATGCTTTTAACATTAATAAAATTCTATCTTTTGATTTGTCTATCAATGCTTTGTTACATTTCACGCCCTTGCTTTCTGTATATTCAATAAACTTCTGAAATTCACTTTTATTAATTTCAAAACGAGAATTAAAATCTTCAAAATCCTTATATTGCTCTAATTTCTGCCTGTGTTTATCAGAATATTCAAAAACAAATTGAAAAATGGAACCCTTATCAACTACTTCGTTATAAAATTTATAATCCGGATTTGTCGAAATTGGCACAAAAACATCAGGCATAATTCCGCCACCTCCATAAACAACTTTTCCTTTTGGAGTGGTGAATTTCAAGGAATCATTAAAATGTACACTATCAACAGAAAGCATTTCTCCATTTAAATATCGCTCGTAAGATTCATAGTAATAGTCTTCATTTCCATCTTCATAAGGTTTTTGAATGCATCTTCCTGTGGGTGTGTAATATCGTGCAACGGTTAACCTAACGGCGGAACCATCAGGCAAATTCATTTGCTCCTGAACCAAGCCTTTTCCAAATGACCTTCTGCCGATAATTAAAGCTCGGTCGTTATCCTGAATTGCACCGGCAACTATTTCGCTGGCGGATGCTGATTGATCGTCAATTAAAACAATTAATTCTTTATCTTCGAACATGCCTTTTGATGTAGCATAAGCAAAAGAAGTCGGACGATTATTACCTTTTGTATAAACAATTAATTCTTCCTTTTTCAAGAATTCATCGGCAAGTTGAATTGCGGCTTGAAGATAACCTCCAACATTACCGCGAAGATCTAAAATAAGTTTTTTTACTCCCTGATCTAATAAACCTTTTAGGGCATCACTAAATTCCTGATAAGTCGTAGCCGAGAATTTATTTAGCTTAACGTATCCTATCGAATCATTAACCATATAAGATATATCAAGGCTGTATGTCGGAATAACATCTCTTATTATCGTAAAATCAAGTAATTCGGATATTCCTCTTCTGAAAATACTAACGTTAACCTTTGTTCCTCGCTTACCCTTTAGCTTTTTCATAGCATCGGAATTTGTAATTCCAATACCACCAACATTTACACTATCAATCACCACAATTCGATCACCGGCTTTAATTCCAACTTTTTTTGAAGGGCCACCTTCGATTGGGTGTATTACTTTAATAGTGTCTTTTTCAATACGAAATTGAATTCCAATTCCTTCAAAATTTCCTGTAAGACTTGAGTTTATCTCCACAAATTCCTCAGCACTTATATAACTTGAATGAGGATCTAAATTGGAAAAAATTCCATCAATTGCCTCTTTGGTTATTTTCTCCCGATTTATTGAGTCAACGTAATCGGATTCAATATAATTAACAACATCATTTAGTTTATTGTAGTTATCAGCCGACAATGAAAACAAATTTTTTTGAGAAGATGTAACTGAAACAATTTTTGTTCCTGTATAAATTCCAATTATCAAGATTATTGCAAAATAAATTGGGAGATAGGGTGAGTTTTTTATTGATGACATAAGTCTAAAAAAATAAATAAAAAGCTTTCTTTAGTAAAAGAAAGCTTTACATTTTTGATTCATTTTAAGTACCCGGAGCCGGGGTCGAACCGGCACGAGTGTTACCTCATTGGTGTTTGAGACCAACGCGTCTACCAATTCCGCCATCCGGGCTCTTTATTTTATCAAACGCAAAATTATTTAAATATTTCATATAACAAAGAATATGTAGTAAATATTTCCGGTTTCATAGCTCTGAGTTTTGTTTGAACTTCATTTCTAAATCACATGTATTAATAAATTGTATAATTCAATAATTATATTGGGCAATGATATTACATTTTGCTGTGCATTTTAATTTTATCAATTTAATTATTGATATTATGTTTGGCGTGAGGATTGAATGGAAAAATGGGAAAAATGAACATAGCTTACCAACAATCAAAAAAAACAGAATTCATAAATTTTCGTTTGTTATCAACAAAAATATTTACTATTTTTGCCGACCAAAAAACGAAAATAAATTAATAAAAATGGCGAAAAAATTAGTTACAATCTTAGCCGGTCGATCTTCAATTAAATTAGCCGAAGAAATTGCTGATAGCTATGGTATTAGCTTAGGTAAAGTTGTCGTTACTGATTTTTCGGATGGTGAATTTCAACCCAGTTTTGAGGATAATGTGAGAGGAAGAGATGTATTTATTGTGCAATCGACTTTTGCACCAAGCGACAATCTTTTTGAATTACTTCTTATGATTGATGCCGCAAGAAGGTCATCAGCACGACAAATAATTGCTGTTATTCCGTATTTTGGCTTTGCACGCCAGGATAGGAAGGATAAGCCAAGAGTTTCGATAGGAGCGAAGTTGGTTGCAAATCTATTATCTGCTTCAGGCGTTAATAGAATTATCACTATTGATCTTCACGCCGATCAAATTCAAGGTTTTTTCGATATTCCGGTCGACCACATCTATGCCTCATCTATTTTTATTAATTTTTTGAAAAAACTTAATCTTCCGAATATAACAATGGCATCACCTGATACTGGAGGTACAAGGAGGGCTGGAGCTTATGCAAAAATTCTGAATACTGATCTCGTCATTTGTTATAAACAAAGATCAAAACCTAATGAGGTTGAAAAAATGTCGTTAGTTGGTGATGTGAAAGGAAAAAATATCATTCTAACTGATGATATTATCGACACCGCCGGATCAATTACTAAGGCTGCTCAACTTATGATGGACAATGGAGCAACAAGTGTACGTGCAATTTGTACTCACCCTGTTTTTTCAGGTCAGGCTTACGAACGAATTGAAAACTCTCCAATTTCTGAAGTTTTTGTTACCGACACCATCCCTTTAAGAAAAGACTGTGATAAAATTAAAGTTCTTTCGACTGCCGATACTTTTGCCGAAGTTATTAAAAGGGTTGTAAACTATAAATCAATAAGTTCATTATTCAATTTTAAATAATATTTATCAATTAATCTAATTAACATTATGAAAACAGTATCTATTAGCGGTTCTCTAAGAGAGAACGTAGGGAAAAAAGATGCAAAAAAGAACCGTAAACTCGGTAAAATTCCATGTGTAATTTATGGTGGAAAAGAGCAAATTCATTTTACGGTAAATGAAATTAAATTCTCGAAATTGATTTTTACCCCTGAGGTTTTTATCATCAAAATTGAGATAGATGGAAATGAATACACTACTATTCTTCAAGATATCCAATATCATCCTGTAAGCGATAGGGTTTTGCACGTTGATTTTCTTGAGGTAATTCCAGGACACCCGATTGTTATCAGTCTTCCGTTTAAACTTGAAGGAAATTCACCGGGTGTTATAAAAGGAGGGATGTTTATTCAAAAGCTTAGAAAATTAAAAGTTAAGGCTCTTCCAAAACATCTTCCTGATTATATTATTCTTGATATTTCCAACCTTGAAATTGGCGATTATATTCGTATTAAAGATGTTAAACAAGAAAACCTTGAGTTACTTGATATTCAAAATGCGATTATTGTAGGAGTTAAAACTGCACGTGGTGTGGACGAAGATGAAGTAGAAAGCGGAGAAGAAGGCGAAGAAAAGAAAGAAGAAGTTCCTGAAAAAGAATAAAATAAAAACTTCAATCTTTTCTTATAAAGGTATAAAGGGAATTTCAAACTTTTATACCTTTATTTTTTTGTCAATTTATTAATTTTGAAAATGTTTTTCTATTTTTTACCATAGAATTTTTATTCAATGAAATATTTAATTGCAGGTCTGGGAAATATTGGTGATGAATATGCTAACACAAGGCATAATATTGGCTTTATTGTTTTAGATGCTTTTGCTCAATCATGTAAAAGTATGTTTTCTATTTCAAGATATGCTTCTGTTTCAAAATGTAAATTTAAGGGACGGGGCTTTATTTTAATAAAACCCTCTACTTATATGAATTTAAGTGGCAAAGCTATTAAATACTGGTTGGAAAAAGAAAAGATTCCTTTAGAAAATTTTCTTGTTGTTGTCGATGATATTGCCTTGCCTTTAGGCACTTTAAGAATGAAAATGAAAGGTGGAGATGGTAGTCATAACGGATTAATAAATATTATTGAAGTATTAAACACAAGCAATTTCCAACGTTTACGAATTGGAATAGGAAATGATTTCCCGCAAGGCTATCAATCGGAATATGTTTTAGGAAAATGGACAAGTTCGGAAGAAAAAATCATGATCCCAAGAGTGAAAATTGCTGTCGATATAATTAAAAGTTTTGCAACAATTGGAATTGAACGTACAATGACCTTGTATAATAATAAATAATTTCATTTTTTTATTTGCCTTATTTAGCATTAAATTAGACATTTAAACCGCCTTTAATATTTTTCTCAAAAAAAATAAAAAAAAGCTTGTTGATTAAAAATTATATTGTAATTTTGACCACTTGGTTAAACCTGTTGGATAAACCAAAAAATTAAATTAATGATCAAAAAATGATTAAGGGAAATCAGGGTACCGAAGAAAGAATTTTTGAAGCTGCAAAAAATGTTTTTGTAAAAAAAGGTTTAAATAATAGCCGTATGCAAGAAATTGCTCAGGAAGCCGGAATGAACAAAGCATTATTACATTATTATTATCGAAGCAAAGAAAAATTATTCCAGGCGGTTTTTAATAGCGTAATGAAAAGAGTAATACCTCCTATCGCTGAAATGCTCGAAAAGGAAATACCTCTTTTTGAAAAAATAGAATTTATTGTCGATCGTTATATTAACAGCTTGATCTCTAATCCCCAAATTCCCGTTTTTTTTATTCAGGAAATTCAGCGTAACCCACAGCAAATTGTTGAAATCATAAAAAAGTATGGAATAAAACCTGAAGTTTTCTTTCAACAAATAGAGAATGAAATAAAAGCCGGAAACATTATAGATATTCAGCCTCAACAACTAATAGTTAATTTATTAAGCCTGTGTGTTTTCCCTTTTGCTGCAAGGCCTGTTGTTCAAGGAATGATTTTCGAAAACGACAAAAAAAAATATGATCAGTTTTTATTTGAAAGAAAAAAAGAAGTGTCAAAATTTATTATTAATTCTATCAGGAAAAAATAAACAAATGAAAGTTTTTCTAACAATTATCGGACTCATTTTGTTCAATATTTTATTTTCACAAAACCCGCAAGCGCTTAGCCTTGAAAATTGTCGTGCCGAAGCCGTTAAAAATTATCCATTAACAAAGCAACTTGAATTGTATTCTTCATCATCCGATCTGGAGCTCGTGAATATTAAAAAAAATTATCTCCCTAACATTGAAATCAATGGGCAAGCCTCATATCAATCGGAAGTTACAGAAATTCCGATAAATATGCCCGGAGTGAAAATTCCAAGCCTAAGTAAAGATTGGTATAAAATTACTATGAACGTCAATCAGATGATTTTTGATGCTAATTTAACAAAAACACAAAAAGAAATTAATCAGGCTGATTTACTGATAAATAAACAAAATGTTGAAATTGAACTTTATAAACTTAAGGAAAGAGTTAATAGCGTGTTTTTTAGTATTATTTTATTAAAAGAAAAATCAAAACTTCTTGATGTTTTTAAAGATGAAATTCAGGAAAAATTATCCAATGTTCGGTCGGGAGTAAATAACGGAGTTTTACTTAGTTCAGAAGAAAATGTATTAAAAGCCGAACTCCTCAAAATCGAACAGCAAGTAACTGAAGTTGAAACAAGCTTAAGTTCGTTAGTAAAGGTTTTAAGCCAATTAACTTCAATAGATATTTCAATTAATACTGAATTACTTTTACCAAAAATACAAATTACACCTGATTTGCTTTTCAACAATCGACTTGAATACAGATTATTGGATTTGCATAAACAAAAAATACAGTCGTTGAAAGAAATCGTAAATATTAACACACGGCCCAAAATATTTGGTTTTGGTCAACTTGGTTATGGAAGGCCCGGACTAAATATGTTATCCGACAATTTTGATACTTATTATATTATAGGAGCAAAACTTAGCTGGAGTCCATGGGATTGGAAAAAATCAGAAAATCAAAACAAGATACTTGACATACAATCTGATATTATAGAAAGTCAAAAAGAAACTTATGATAAGAATTTTAGTATTTCGCTTGAAACTGCAATGGCGGAAATTGTGAAATTTAAAAAATTGATTCAAAAAGATCAAGAAATTATTGACTTAAGAAAACAAATCTCGAAAACGGCTTCGGCACGTTTTGATAATGGGGTAATTTCCTCGACCGATTTAATAACTGAATTAAATACTGAAACTCAAGCAAAGTTAAATTTGCAAACACATATTTTGCAATTAATTCAAGCTAAGATAAATGTATTGGCAATTATAGGAGAATTATAAATGTATTAACGACAAAAACATAAACAGATGAAAATTATATACTTATTTGTTATTTTAACAATATTAATCTCAGCTTGTTCAAGCAATAACAACAAATCTGATGCTTATGGAAATTTCGAAGCAACTGAGATCATAGTTTCTTCAGAGGCTAACGGAAAAATTCTTTCTTTTACTGTCGAAGAAGGTGAATTATTAAAAGCTAATGAAATTGTAGGCTTGATTGATACTGTCAAATTAAATTTACAAAAGCAGCAAATTCTTGATAAACAAAAAGCAATTGCATCGAAACTGGAAGTGGTCTCAGCCCAGATCGAAGTTCAAAAACAGCAAAAAGCAAACTTGATGATCGATAAAAACAGATTGGAAAAATTGTTTAAAGACGAAGCTGCAACCCAACAACAAATGGATAAAATCAACGGTTCACTTGATCTCATTGAAAAACAAATTTTATCCGTTAAAACACAAAAAGCCGGAATTTATGACGAAATACAAGCCCTTGGTAAACAAATTGATCAAATAGATGAATCATTAAAAAATTGCTATATCAAAAATCCTATCAGCGGAACAGTGCTTTCAAAATTTGTCGAACAGAGTGAAATTACAGCTTTTGGAAAACCATTATATAAAATTGCTAATTTAACCGAATTAAAATTAAAGGTTTATGTTAGTGGGGCACAACTTCCAAATATTAAAATCGGACAAACAGTTGAAGTTTTGATTGATAAAAATGAAAAATCCGATAGTAAGCTTAACGGTGAAGTTTGCTGGATTTCTACTTCCGCCGAATTTACTCCTAAAATTATTCAAACTAAGAAAGAAAGAGTGAATTTGGTTTACGCTGTAAAAGTTAGAGTGAAAAATGACGGCACGTTAAAAATCGGGATGCCCGGAGAAATTAACCTTCTTAAAAAGTGATCGTTCTTTCTGAAGGATGTTAATGATATAATGCGAAAATGATAGAATAAATAAATAATCATAAAAAAAACGAAAATGAAAAAATTAGTAATTGTAATTATCTCCATTATTTCATCATGCGGTCTTGCATTTTCTCAAGATTTTAAAGCAAGTGATATTGAGGGTATTTGGTTGAACGAAGATGAAGATGCCAAAATTGAAATAACAAAAAAAGCTGAGAAATATTTTGGAAAAATTATTTGGATAAAAGATCCGATTGATGAGGAAACAGGAAAACCCAAAAAAGACAAGCACAATCCTGATGAAAAATTAAGAGACAGGCCTTCTTTAGGACTGGAGATTTTAACAGATTTTGAATACGATGGTGATGATGAATGGGATGGAGGAAAAATCTATGATCCCAAAACCGGCAAAACTTATAGTTGTTATATCAAAATGCTTGACAAGAAAAAAGTGAAAATCAGGGGATATATCGGTATTTCATTGCTTGGACGCACAACATATTGGACAAGGTCAACTATTTAAACTGCTTTTGATACAGCTACTAATTTGGTTGAGCTTAGACAAATGCTATAATGATAAAATGCTAAAATGCGAGAATAAAAGCAATACACAAAATGAATAAATCTAATATTATAATATTCAGGTCATTTAGTATCAAAGATTTAATTGCTATAAAATATTTAAACCTTAAATAATTGTAGCATTTTATCATTATAAATGAATTAGTTAGAAGAACTATAATGTAATGTTACCATAAAAATTGTATTAGTCCATATTTTTAATATAAATAAATGATCTCAGTTCAAATTAGCGAAATAATAAAATCTTACGGCAAAAAAATTGCTCTTGATAATATTTCAGTTTCAATTAACAAGGGAGAATTGTTTGGATTTATTGGCCCTGACGGAGCGGGAAAAACAACATTATTTCGCATTTTAACATCCTTACTGATCCCTAATCATGGTTTTGCAAAGGTTGAGAACTTAGATGTTGTTAAAGATTATAAAAACATAAGAAAAATTGTCGGATACATGCCGGGGCGATTTTCACTTTATCAGGATCTTTCGGTTGAAGAAAATCTGCAATTTTTTGCAAGTGTTTTTGGAACGACAATCGAAGAAAATTATCATCTAATCGAAGATATTTACGTTCAAATTGAGCCTTTTAAAAAACGCCTTGCCGGAAATCTATCGGGAGGAATGAAACAAAAACTGGCTTTGTCGTGTGCTTTAATTCACAAACCAGAGGTTTTGTTTTTAGATGAACCGACAACAGGTGTTGATGCGGTTTCGAGAAAAGAGTTTTGGGAAATGCTGAAAAAATTGAAGAATTTTGGAATAACAATAATTGTGTCAACGCCATATATGGACGAAGCCGAACTTTGCGACAGAATTGCTTTAATTCAAAATGGGAAAATCCTCAGCATTCAAAGCCCTCAAAAAATCATTAGCGAATATAAACTACCTCTAATTGCAATTCGTTCTGATGACATGTATTTATTGGTTAAAGACTTGAAAAATTTAGATCAAACCAATTCGGTTTTTTTATTTGGCGAGTATGTTCACTTTACTTCAAAACTTTCAAAAATAAATATTGAAACTATCGAAGCTTTTTTATCATTAAAAGGCCACACAAATATTAAGTTTAAAAACATTAAACCCGATATTGAAGATTGTTTTATGGCTCTTATAGAGAATGATAGAATGAGTAAATGATAGAATGAGTAAATGATAGAATGAGTAAATGATAGAATGAGTAAATGATAGAATGAGTAAATGATAGAATGAGAAAATGAGAAAATGAGAAAATGAGAGAATGAGTGAATGAGTGAATGAGTGAATGAGTGAATGATATAATGATAGAATGATGTAATGATATAATGATGGAATGATGGAATGATGGAATGATGGAATGAAAGAATGAGTGAATAATTAAATAGAAGAATAATCATTAAAAAACAGGAAAATATATTTACGACATAATAGATATGGATCAAGCTGAAAACATAATAACAGTAAAAAACTTAGTTAAGAAATTCGGGAGTTTTGTGGCTAACGATAATCTTAGTTTTCAGGTAGAAAAAGCGGAGATTTTTGGTTTTCTCGGTGCTAACGGGGCTGGAAAAACTACAGCAATAAAAATCCTATGTGGTTTATCGGCTCCAACATCCGGCGAAATTGAAGTTGCTTCTTATGATGTTTACACTCAAACCGATTTGATTAAACAAAACATTGGCTACATGAGCCAAAAATTTTCACTCTATGAAGATATTACTGTAAAAGAAAACTTCAGGTTTTATGGCGGGATCTACGGATTGAGTAAAAGCAGAATTAATGAAAGAATAACTTTTTTTCTAAAAGAATTAAAACTTGAAAGTGCAAAAGATGAATTAATCAGTTCGCTACCTTTAGGTTGGAAACAAAAGATCGCCTTTTCAGTAGCCATTATGCATGATCCGAAAATTGTTTTCCTTGATGAACCGACCGGTGGAGTTGATCCGGTAACGAGAAGACAGTTCTGGGAAATGATTTATGAAGCATCGCATAATGGAATTACGGTTTTTGTAACAACCCATTATATGGATGAGGCCGAATATTGCAATCGGGTTTCAATAATGGTTGATGGAAGAATTGATGCCTTGGACACACCCGAAAATTTGAAAAAACAATTTGGTGTAAATTCAATGAACAATGTGTTTTTGAAATTAGCAAGAAATTAGAAATGGAAGAATGGAAAAATGGAGAAATGGAGTAATGGAGTAATGGAGTGATGGAGTGATGGAGTGATGGAGTGATGGAGTAATGGAGTAATGGAGTAATGGAGTAATGGAGTGATGGAGTAATGGAGTATTGGAGTATTGGAGTGATGGAAAAATGGAGAATTGGAATTATGGAATGTTGGAAAAAAAAGAGAAGGGATGCCATCCCTATCGCACTCGAAATGGAGAAATGGAAAGATGGAAAAAAATCTCAATCGCTTAGCAGATATTTCCATAAATCCATTACTCCATCACTCCAATTATTCCCCAATTCCATTTTAATATAAATGAAATAACAAGAGATTGTATGAACCGTTTTTGGGCTTTTGTAAAAAAAGAATTTCTCCATATTTTCAGAGATCCGCGAACAATATTGATTTTGTTTGGGATGCCTATTGCCCAGATAATGATTTTTGGTTATGTTGTAAAAAACGATATCAAAAATGTTAAAATTGCTATTTATGATAAATCAAAAGACAATGTTACCAGAGAAATAACTGACAAAATTTTGTCTTCAGGATATTTTCTGCTCTCTGAAAAACTTGATTCTAATAATGAACTTGAAAGAATTTTTCAAAAGGGCGAAGTAAAAGAAATAATTGTTTTTGAACCCGATTTTGCCAAAAGGCTTGAAAACACTAATACAGCAAACATTCAATTGATTGCTGATGCTTCCGATGCCAACACAGCTAACCTAATAGTAAATTATACACAAGCAATTATCTATGAATATGTCAAAAGTATAAATGAAAATAATTCCTTAGCTGTTCAGATTGTGCCTGAGGCAAGAATGATGTACAACGAAGAAATGAAAAGTGTTTATATGTTCGTTCCGGGAACTATGGCTTTGATACTACTTCTTATCTCAGCAATGATGACATCAATATCAATTGCAAGAGAAAAAGAAATGGGAACAATGGAAATACTTTTGGTATCACCGCTTCAACCTTTGCAAATAATAATGGGAAAGGTAATGCCATATATAATATTATCTCTCGTAAATGCGATTAGCATTATTCTTCTCGGCTTTTTTGTTTTTGATGTTCCTATACATGGGAGTATTATTTTGTTGATGTTTGAAACCATGCTTTTTATATTTCTCGCATTATCAATTGGGATTTTTATTTCAACCGTTTCAAAAAGCCAACAAACGGCAATGTTTATTTCAATTTTTTCGCTTATGCTACCGACCATGTTACTTTCCGGTTTTATTTTTCCGATTAAAAATATGCCTTTAGTATTACAATGGTTTTGTTATATAGTTCCTCCTAAATGGTTTATTATCATCATTAAAGATATAATGTTAAAAGGAACCGGATTAATTTACGTTTGGAAGGAAACTTTAATACTAATTGGAATGATAATATTTTTTATCAGTTTAAGTGTCAAGAAATTTAAAATACGTTTAGAATAAGATGCGAACAATTTTATATTTATTGCAAAAAGAGTTTATCCAGATTTTCAGGAACAAAACAATGCTCCCGATTATTTTCATTTTACCAATTGTTCAATTGATAATTCTGGTAAACGCAGCTACACTTGAAATGAAAAATATTGACATAGTTGTGGTCGATAATGATCTGTCAACAAGTTCACGCAAATTAACAGCTAAGTTTGAAGGATCAAAGTTTTTCAATGTAAATGAATTCACTTTTTCAATCGAAAAGGCAAAGCAAGAATTATTAAAAAATGAGGCCGATATAATTATTAACATTCCTTCCGGTTTTGAAAAAGATTTGTTTTCTCAGGAAAAAACTAAAATACAACTTCTTATTAATGCAATTAATTCCACAGCCGGTGGACTGACAAATTTTTATGCCACCATGGTTATTTCCGATTTCAATAAAAATATCATTTCCGAAAATATAAATATTTTGCCGCTTAAAAGCTATAAGAACATCAATGTAATACCAAAATTTTGGTATAATCCCGAATTAAATTACAAAATCTATATGCTACCGGGAATATTGGTTATTCTCGTTACGGTTATAGGTATGTTTCTTTCTTCACTTAATCTTGTAAGAGAAAAAGAAATGGGAACCATTGAGCAAATAAATGTTACCCCGATTAAAAAATATCAATTTATTGCAGGCAAACTAATTCCTTTTTGGATAATCGCTCTTTTTGAACTTGCCTTTGGTTTGATAATTGGAAAATTATTGTTTCAGGTTCCAATGATAGGCAGTTTATTTCTTCTTTTTGGCTTTGCATCGGTTTATTTACTTGTTATGCTTGGAATTGGTTTATTTATTTCAACAATTGCTGAAAATCAACAACAAGTTTTATTTATTAATTTCTTCTTTTTATTAGTGTTTATTTTGATGAGCGGAATATTTACTCCGGTTGAAAGCATGCCCGACTGGAGTCAAAAAGTAAATATTATTAATCCGCTTGCATATTTTATGAAAGTAATCAGAATGGTTTTATTAAAAGGATCGGCCTTTAACGATATAAAAAAACAATTTTTCTCGCTTTTGGTTTATGCTTCAATAGTTTTAAGCCTTGCTGTGTGGAGATACAGGAAGGTTGTATAGTTGAAGTTAAGGTTTCAAATCCTCCGGAAGCTTAGAAATCCAAAGTTTACATTCAATGACATCTTGTGATGATAAAAAGTTTTTACTTGAAAGTACAATTATGCCTTGTAATGATAAAGAAACAGCTTTCGATGAAGTAAAAATCTGTTTCAATGAAGCAAAAACCTGTTTCGATGAAGGAAAATAGTATTTCTTTAACCCGTTGAAGCTAACAATGTTTCATCGAAAGAAATCAATACCTCATTGAAAGAGCTCAACATGTCATTGAAATAACTCAATGCTCCATTGAAAAAACCCGGCACTTCATTGAAAAGCCTCAATGCTTCATTGAAAGACTTCATTGTGTCATTGAAAAAACTCAAAGCTTCATTGAAAAGCCTCAATGCTTCATTGAAAAATATCATAGTTTCGTTAAAGAGCCTCAATGAATCATTGAAAGAAATTTAAGGATTAGAATTAAGAATTGAAATTTGAGATTTGATCTTCATGCTTTGACAACTAATCATTAACAAATAGAATTTTTATTTATCCATTTTGAAATTTATTTAGGATATATAAAATATTTTGTTTTATTTTGTTGGACAATTAGTTTTGAAATGATTTGGAGACAATTTTACTGAAGAGAAAAACAAAGAAAAAATGAAAGTTTAAATAAAAATATTCATAAAAAATAAAGGCCAAAGAAGAAATAAACACCATTAATGCTTTATAGCATCCCTAATCGGGGGGATATACGCAATTGGGTGTGGTTATTTCGGAGTTATGCACCACTTTAAAAAATGAAAATAGAGAATCAAACATATTATCATTTTCAAAGAATAAATGAAAAAAATGAGCACTGGAAAGAGGGTGACATTATTGAATTTAATAAATCAAAAGAAAATATTTATTTTTCTTCTTTGAAAAAAAGTATCTCAAAATATTATAACAGTATTTCAGATCAAAATATAAAAATTAAAATTAAAAGCTTAGAGGACACTATTAAATCAGAAACAGAAAAGCAAATTGAAAATTCTGGATTAACTTACGATAACCAGCTCCAAATTGACAGCATTAAGGAACAGGTTGACGAAATTAGAAACTACTATTACAAGTGTATTCAGCTCCAACAAGAATTAATTTTCGAAACAAAAAGAAAAAAGATAAATGATGAATTACCATCAAGATTTAATTGTATTTGGGTAACGAAAGATTTAACTGAATTTTGTCAGTGGCCAGAAATTTTAAAATGTAGAAGATCACGAATCTTAGAGTTGAAATTAACTGGTTATATTCATATGACAAGTGGGATTTTTATTGACACTGATAAAAATAGAGAGATTTCAATTGCTATATCAAATGCGGAAAAATATTGGAGAGGTTCTTTCAACCAAGAAACTGAAATTGAATATTTATTTGAAGGAAAAACTGAAATTATTAAGATACTATAAAAAGCGGTGCATAACAGCAAATAATATCACATAGCCGCTTTAGTGCTATCAATCCAAATGAGAAGAAAAATAAACAAACAAGTAATCAAGAAACATACTGCAAGTGAACGGCTACGGGCCATATTTGCAAAACGTTATGGCACATATTAAGTAAACAAAAACAATTGATATGAAAAATCTAATCACATTTGAAGGAAACAATTATGAACTGGAATTTCCAGACGATAAAATTAATGATAGTAATGAGATATCCTTGTTTTTTAAAGAGAACTCTGATAAAATGGGATTAGATAAATTGAATAAATATTATTTGAATGAGAACTTGGCATTTTTATGTGGGTCTGGGACATCTAGAATTTTAGGAGGAAGAACAATAAATAATGGGGATTCTCCATTTGAAGATATAATTAATGAGCTATCGAAAACGAAAGATAACATCAATGAAAAGATAATTGAAATATTAAATGAAGGGATTTTATTGGAAAAAAAATTTGATAAAATAAACCAATTTGCTTTGTTCATGGAAAATATTGAAAATAAGACTAATGAATCAAAGCGAATCAAAAAAACTCTTGATCTTATACTAAGCAAATTTGTTGATTGCTTTATTCCCTTTCCAAATGAATATATTGAAGATAAATTGAGTTTGCATGAGTTGTTCATTAAAAAAATAATCAGTAGAAGTGAAAATTTAAATAGACCAAAAATATTTACGCCAAATTATGATTTAGGATTTGAAAACGCATGTGAACGCATCGGTGTTAGTTATAATAACGGATTCAGAGGCACACATTTAAGGAAATTCGATCCTGATACATTTCATAATGAATCATATATAAAGCAAGAAAGCAAGAGCAAAGGACGACAAATAGGAAATTACTTAAATATATACAAATTGCATGGAAGCATATCATGGCAATATAATTCAAAGCTCAATGATTTATATAGTCTGGTTGAGGTTCAAATAGATGATGATTATAAAAAGGAAGATTTTAAGACTGAATCATTAATGATATTTCCATTGCAAACAAAAAAATCATATTCACTTGATTTACCTTACAGTGAATTATTTAGACTTTTCTCAAAAAGCCTCCTTGATAACCAAAATACATTAGTTATTCTTGGTTATTCTTTTCTTGATGAACATATAAATGATATTATAAAGACCGGGTTATACAATCCAAATCTTACATTGATTATTCATTCATACTCATTGATTAGTGAAGATTCACCTCAGTTCTTAAAGACATTAAAAAATAGATCATTAGATGACCATCGGATTCAAATATATGAAGGAAACCTTGTCGGTTCATTTGAAAACGCTGTAAAATATTTAAATCCTTTAAATTCATACATTCCGTCAAAAGATTTAATAATTGAAACACTTAAGGAACTATTAAAAAGCAGATAATGGGAATTAAAATAGGTAAAATATATAGATTGACAAACAGATACGTTGAGATTGTGTTTTTTGAAGATGTATTTTCAAAACCAATTTCAAATCAAAATCGTCTTGACTTAGCAGGAATGATTAATACATATGTGACTATCCCATTATATAATGGTCAGGAAGCAATAGGTATTATCTTTGAACAGCTTAACGGCTATGAAGAAAATGATTTTTTTAATAGAAATCCAGATAGGATAATTTCTAAAGTCAGAATAATAGGTACATATAATCCGATTAAAAATAACTTCAAAAAAGGAATTGATTTCTATCCTACTATTGAAACTGAGGTTTTTACAATTGATGAAAGACGGTTAGATGTAATTTATAATTCATCAATTGATTTGAATGAACCAAAACTTGAAATTGGAACAGATATCTTTTTCCCAACTGTAAGTATATATGCAGACCCAAATGTTTTATTTGGCAAACACTTAGCTGTATTTGGAAATACTGGGTCGGGGAAATCTTGCACAGTCACTTCCATTTTACAAGGAATTTATAATCCAATTAAAAATCGACTTCATAACAGCGGTACTAATAAATTGAAAACAATTCTGATTGATTCAAATGATGAATACAAAAATGTTTTCGATGGTATTGATGACGTTTCAATTCAAAAGGTTGATATTGAGAGCTTAGAATTGTCACATAAAGATTTGAAATTTTTTGAATTGACCCAATTATTAAACGAGACATCTCCAAACGTGACACCATATTTACGGGAAGCTGTTGTGAATTTGAAAGGTGGGCAAAATGTAGATACTTCGGTTTATTATAATTTCGTTGATTTACCAGACGCAATCAGACAGGCTGTTCGAAATAACAATGCGCCAAACAATGTAAACTTTACACTAGGTTTCTGTTCCCATTTAATTAATAGGATAAATGGATTTATAAATGACGATCGGTTAAAATGTATTTTTTCATCAAGAAATAATACGATTGAGGAGTTTCTTAATAGTGATAAATCTATTTTAATTTTGTCTCTACAAGTAGCAAGTGATGTTCTTTCAATTATAACTTACCTAATTTGCAAGAGTGTTTATTTTCACAAGGTCAGCAATAGAGATTCTGAGAGTTTATTACTAATTTTGGAAGAGGCACACCGATATATATCAAATAACGGAGGTGATTTAATTAATAATTTCTATGTTGAGAAAGTAGCACGAGAAGGAAGAAAATTTGGCGTAAATCTTTTAGTTTCAACACAAAGACCTTCTGAGGTGTCACAAACTGTGATATCTCAGTGTAATTCTATTATTGTACATAAAATAACAAATTCTAGAGATTTGGAATTCATTAGAAATACTATTGAGTATGAAGACAAGAATCAAATTGATTTATTAACTAGTCTTAAACAGCAGCAAGCTTTAGTATTAGGGGAAGCGTTTTCTTTTAGCTCATTAATTAGGATTTCTGATGCAGACCCATTACCCAAAAGTGAAACACCTAAAATATTTAATAATGAATAAATACGTGCCATAACAGCGCCTCAAAAACAAGTGCTCCGCTACGCTACGCACCAGTTTTTAGCCGCGAAACGTTGGCGCTAATATAATGACAGAATTCAAGCGACAATGAATAAATTATACATACAGCATTCATCATATGAACCAAACGAATTTGATTTTTTTGATAGAATCTCAACATATGAAATCCTATCACATTTTGAGAAATATCCTTGGTCTGATGAAAATGAAAAAATAAAGAACCTAAAGGAACAATCAGCATCTCCATCTTTGACAATTATGAATTCAATTGGAGACGAAATAGTAATATATGTATATGGTGATGAGAATTTGAAGTTTAATTGTCAATATCGACTTAAACAAGGGATTGTTAAAAGGACAAAAATAGCATTAGCTTTTGATTCTATTGAAATAAATGATTTGATTGGTAAGTTTTGCAATGACTCTAGAAAAGATGATTACTTAAAAATCTTAGAATCAAAGGAGATAGTTAATTATAAATTATTCGCAGATATACTTGCAAGTATATTGCCTAACAAGAAAAAGGAAAAGTCAAGATTATCTTCAAATACTGAAACAACATTTCAAATAACAAACTGGAGAATGATTTCAAAATCTTTTTTTACAATCTCATTTCTTTTAATGGCTCCAGTGATAATGGGACTGGTTTACATAAACACTGGGAAGGAGTTTAATCTAAAGCCATTTCTGTTTTTGCAATTTGTGTTATCAATACCAGCAATACCAGGATTTTTGATATTAATGAGCTATCTAAAAGAAAATAGGACAATGATTCTAAAATTCAAAAGAAGAAACAATTATTTCACAGTTATTCAAAATGATAAAGTAGTAGAGTTTGACAAAGGAGAGATTGAAAAGGTTATATGTTACGAATCAAGCGCTGGAAATGCACCGTGGACCTCTTTTGATTATGCTGAGATTAATTTAAAGAATGGAGAGAAAATATACTTCACAAACCTGTTAATTTCTAATGACAAATTAATGAATTATATTTCAAATGTTGAATATGAATTTAAGAAAAAATGGATACCTAGAATAAAATACTAGCGCTAACATTTTAGGATTTAAGGCTCAGTTGGCAAACAAAAAAAGCAAGAAGAAAGCTTGAATCTTTTTACTTTTAGCAATAAAACCGAAAAAGTCAATGCCGATTGAGTTTTAAATCTTGTTGGACTATTATCCGTTTTTAGAGACTCATGTGTTTTTAATTAAAAAGTTTGGTTTTTCTGAGTAGGATGCTCTTTGGATTATTTACCGTGGAATGTTTTTGGTGAAGGAAAACCGCTTGTTTTTCACTTATAATCGTGTGATTTTCGGTAA
>JAEINX010000032.1 GCA_016342645.1 Bacteroidales bacterium
GAAAAAGAGCAAAAAGAATGGATTAAAGCTGCTTATATTGGTGTTTCGAATGAAGAGTTAAAAGGAAAAATAAAAAGCTTTCTTAAACCTGAATCAGATGAAGAAGCCAAACCTACATTTGAAGAGTTACAAAATGAAATTGCCAATTCAATTGAAGATTCAAAACTAAATGATGAAGACAAAAACAAGATATGGAATTTTTGCTTGCTTGACGAGTCAACAAATAAAAGTTATGGCAATTCCATATTTTCAGCCAAACGCAGAGCGATTATTGGCAAAGACCAAGGCAAGAAAATATGGGTTGATGACGTGCTAAATATTAAAGAAGACTCTGGTGAAGTAGCTTTTATACCCCAGTGTACTAAAAATGTTTTTATGAAATATTACAATGCTTCAACAAACAATCTACAAGGTTGGGACAAAGAAGACGCTGAAGCATACAAAGCAAATATTGAACATGTTTTAAAAGAATTCTTAGTAAAAACAGAGAACAATGAAGAGCAATAAGATACAACAAACTACATTTTGGAAATTCTTGCAAAATCGAAAAATTGAGATTCCAATTATTCAGCGTGATTATGCCCAAGGCAGAATAGGAAAAGAGAAATTGAGAGAACTTTTTTTGAAAGATCTTAAAAATGCGTTGGATAAAAATGAACCTTTAAAATTAGATTTTATTTACGGCAACGTTGAGAATAACAGCTTAAATCCTCTTGATGGGCAACAACGACTTACAACGCTTTGGCTTTTGCACTGGTATATTGCTTATAAAGCTGGGAAATTAAAAGAAAATGAAACTACATTTAAGAATTTCACATACGAAACAAGAACTTCATCAAGGGAATTTTGCAATAAACTATCAGAATTAAGCATTGAACCAAAAAGTGAAAATATTGTAGAAATAATTCAAAATCAAACATGGTTTTTTACTGAATGGAAACAGGACCCAACTATTCAAGCGATGCTGACAATGCTTGGAGGCACTTCAATAAAGGATAATAAAGCAAACGATATTATTGACGGTTTGGAAGAAGTGTTTTATGGAACAAATAACGAGAAGTATGTGGAATATTGGGAAAAATTATCTGATGAAAGCCAATGTCCAATAGTGTTCTATCACCTTGACTTGCTGGAAATGAAATTATCTGACGACCTCTACATAAAAATGAATGCAAGGGGAAAGCAGTTAACCGATTTTGAAAACTTCAAAGCCGACCTTGTGGGCTACATTAAAACAGAGAATATTGATGTTGAGACTAAAGCAAAAGAAAAAATTGCTCACAAGTTAGATACCAATTGGACTGATATATTTTGGAAAAATAAATTTCCAAACCATAAGATAGATGAAATCTATTACGCATTTATAAATCGTCTCTTACTGAATTGTTTGATAACAAATAAAGTGGAGAAGGATAAATATATATATACAGCTGAGAAACTTGAAAAAGAAAACAAACTTTTTAAATATCTGTACGGAGACAAAAGCAATGATTCAAATGTTAAATATCACGGTTTTGATATTTACAAGTTGGAAGAATCTGTCATTAAAACTGGAATAGATAAACTAAAAACTGTTCTTAATAGATTCGAACTATTAAAAGGTGATATTAATAAATTGTTTCATCCAAATTGGGATGACAATTCGGGTTTTAGATTTATTCCTGAGTATGTGAAAAAGGATGAAAAGTATATTCCAACTACGCTAACTCAAACTCAACGAGTTATATTTTATGCCATTTGTTGTTATTTTGAAAATGGCGTCTATGATGGATCGAATTTTAAACAATGGATGAGAGTTATCTGGAATATCGTAGAAAATGCAAATATTGAAACTATTTCAGCAATGATTGGAGCAATACGACTTGTTGATGATTTAGCAGAACACTCTAACGAAATATACAATCATTTAAAAGACCGAGATGTTTTAAATGACTTTGCCAAGGAGCAAATGGAAGAAGAAAAAGAAAAAGCCCGTCAGATAGCTAACAATATGAAAGTTAAAGATAAAAATGGTAAAACCTGGGAAGAAAAAATCATTGAAGCAGAGAATTATGCGTTTTTTAAAGGTGCTATCCGCTTTTTATTCAGAACAGGAAAAGGTGAATACGATTGGGGTAAATTTGATGATCGATTTGAAAAATCGAAAGAATACTTTGATATTAATGGAGTCAAAGATGTTTATAAAAAAGATTCAATCTTGCTTAGAAATTTAGTGTCTTATTTTGATAAATGGAATCAATTCGCACCTTGGGATGATTTTCGAACCATTCTGTTTTTTGATAATGAAATTTATAACTGGAAAAATATACTTGCTCATGTTGTATTTATATCTCCAGTAAATGGTGTATTTGATAATGATATTCATAGTTTCGACCCGTTACAATTTAATTCTCTCATTAAAAATAAAGATTCAAATAAACTAATATCTTTTCAGGACGAGATAGTTAAAACACCTATTTTATCGAAAATCACTACTAAGTGTACTTTTCATTGGCGGAATCATGGTGGATTATATTCTCTATACCCTTATAATACTAAATCTCAATCTAATATTTTTGTATTGGCTGCTGAAAGAAACAAAATTATCTCAGAATTAGAGAAAGACAATATCATAGAAGTTGAGAATTGGCAAAGAATTAAAGATTTACCTTTTTATAAAGGATGGGACATCATTTTTAGTTTAAAAGATGACGAAGAAAAATATCAATGGAATAGGTGGAATACCCTAAAGAAACAAAATATAAATGGAGATTGGGAAGTTGTGACAGCAAAAGATGGTACAGAAATAGCATTGGAGAACTTGGTAAATTATTTAAGGAGTCTACAATGAACTTCGTAGCCATTGATTTTGAAACAGCGAAAGGTCATGCCTCCCCTTGTGCAGTTGGAATTGTAACCGTTGAAAACGGTACAATAACAGATGAATTTTATACTCTTATTAAACCCCCAAATAATGAATATAACTGGCACAACATTCAAGTACACGGTATCACAGAACGTGACACCAAAAATGCACCAACATTTCACAAAGTATATCCCGAAATAAAGAAACGATTGCTAGGCAAAATTGTAGTTGCTCATAACGAATCATTCGACAGAAGCGTATTGCAAAAAACAATGTCAGAAAATGGTCTTGAATATTCAGAACTCGACATCTCTGAACGTTGGGAATGTACCATGAAATTATGCAGAGCAAACGATAAATACCCATCCGCTAAGCTTGATGAATGTTGTGCTATTGATAATATTGAGTTACAACATCACGAAGCACTTTCTGACGCACGTGCTTGTGCAGAACTTTATTTAAGAAGACAATAACACACCGACACGGTTTGACGTACATAGGCCATATCTTTGTATAAAAACATATAGATATGGAAAAAGAAATTAAACTAAAAGTGTTAACCAGTATTGGAAAAATATTTGAAGAATCAAAGGGTTGTAAACTTGAAGATTCATTTTTCATAAAGAATGATAAGGATTTATCCTTTCTTTCTGAGTATTTCCAAACAACTAAAAGTCAAACTTTTTTTATAGCATTGGTATTTGTCTTAAATTATAAAGGAAATACGGTCGATTTAAACGACCTTATAAAATACTTCAATTGTAATCCTATGAAAATACTCGAATACAATGATGATTTTGAGCATTTATACTCTAAAGGTATTTTCGAAAAACAAAAATCAAAGCATCGAATGAAATTAGCTGGAACCAATGACCAGTTTACAATTAATGAAAAAATTTCAGAGGCAATTCTGCAAAATGAACCCATACCTGAAATTAAACAAGAAAAGATTGAGGATATTATTGGATTACTTGAAAAGCTATACAATATTGGAGAACAAAGAGATGATGATGAAATATCTACGTATAAATTATTTAACCAAACAAAAAAGATTATTTCTGTAAATCTACATTTTCCATTAATTAAGAAAATTGACCAATTTAATTACGACATCGAAGATACATACCTATATCTTTATTTGATTTGGAAAACTTTATCAGGAAAAGAATCTACTGATATAGGTAGAGCATTGGAAGGGATTTATGATAACCCTTCAAAACGTTTGAAATACATGCAAAGAATCTTATCTAGAGATAATGTTTTGGTCAAGAATAATTTGATTGAAATTGTTGAAGCTCGATTTTTTAATGATACTGAGATAAAACTAACAGACAATTCACTTAATATTTTAAATGAGTGTGATATAAAGCTTTTTGTAAACAAAAAGAAAAAAGAAAATATTTTGTCGCCGCATGAAATTCCTTTTCGAAAATTAATTTTCAGTGAATCAGAAATGAGACAACTTTTTTTACTAAAAGATTTGTTAGATGATGTTAAATTAAGAGAAACTCAAAAACGATTAATAGACAAAAACTTACCAAAAGGAGTGACAGCTTTGTTACATGGTGTGTCGGGAACAGGTAAAACAGAGATTGTGAAGCAAATTGCAAAAGAAACAAACAGAGAATTGATGAAAGTTGAAATCAGTCAGTCAAAGTCAATGTGGTTTGGTGAAAGTGAAAAAGTCATAAAGAGAATATTTACTGACTATAAATCTTTTGCTAAAGATTGCGAACGTATGCCAATATTGCTTTTCAACGAAGCTGATGCAATTATATCAAAAAGAAGAGAACTCGGAAATTCAAGCGTTGCTCAGACTGAAAATGCAATACAAAATATTCTTCTTGAAGAGTTGGAAAACTTTGACGGTATTCTAATTGCAACCACAAACCTTGCAAACAATCTTGATTCTGCATTTGAAAGGCGATTTTTATTTAAAATACAATTTCACAAACCAAATACTACAGTGAGAGCTAAAATTTGGAAATCAAAATTACCATTCTTAGAAATTAAAGATTGTAATTTATTAGCTGATAAGTTTGATTTTTCAGGCGGGCAGATTGATAATGTCCTACGAAAAAATGAAATACATGAAATAATTCATGGAGAAAAAGTTAATCTTGAAAATTTAATGGTTTTTTGTTCAGAAGAAACTTTAGGCAATAAAATTATGAAAATAGGTTTTAAAAATTAAAAACAGATGATTCCACATTTTAATAATGTACTATCAATAAACAAGGAAAGAAAATAGAATGTAATACTTTAGAATGTAATATTATGGCTTATGTAAACAAAATAAAATCAATAAAACAAGTGTGTTCTGAGTATATTAAAGAGATTAAATATATAAATTCAGGATTTAAAGATTTAGATGAAATAACAAGAGGTTTTAAAAAAGGAGAAATAACTATTATTGGAGGTCGGCCTGGAACAGGAAAAACTACTTTAGGCGTGTCTCTTTGCAGAAATATTATAGAGAGCCATTCTTTTTCAGTTATATATCTTTCTTTAGAATTGTCAGCAACAAAGCTGTTGAAGCGTTTTCTTATTCAGAATGAAAACGAAGAAATAGACAAAATTATTAATTCAAATATTTTTATTTGTGACCCTAATTTTATTTCTGTAAAATATTCATCGTTTGAAAAAAGTCTAAGAAAACATAAAGAAGAAAAAGACTTAGATTTAGTTATTATTGATTATTTCCAACTTTTTGTTAATGACATTAATGAAGGAAATTCAATACTAATAAAACTGAAGAAACTGGCAAAAGAATTAAATATTGCATTTGTGATTTTCTCACAATTAAATAAAGATGTTGACAAAAGAAATAATAACTTTCCACTAATAGAGGATTTATTACAAATAAATGGAAATGATGAAAATATTGATAATATTTTTTTAATTTATAGACACAAATATCATGAAATTAATAATTTAGATTTAATTATAGCTAAACATATGAATGCTCAAGGAAAAACTGTAACTTTAAAATTCAAATTATAAACTTAAAATCAATTTAAATGAAAAAATCATTAAAAATTTTCTCGAAATTTTTGTTGGCAGGGATGTTAATATTTGTATCGTTTAGCACATCTGCACAGGAATTAAGTGTTGTTGAATCATCTTCAGTGAATATAGAAGATTTTCCTGAATATGTTATAATAACCTCACAAAACACCAAGCTATTAGGGGGGATTGGAATTAGCATTGATTCTAAAAAATCTTCGTATAAAAAACAATTGCAAGAATTGGAGAATATATTACAAAACGGAAAAAAATTGAAAGTCAGGAATCAGACAGATTTGCTCAATTCAATGTCAAAATTAGGGTTTGAATATTTAAATGCGTATGTCGCAACTGCAACCACATCTACAGACCAAGATGGGATTTCATTTGGAGATAATACCTACAGAGTTAATATGGTTTTTCGAAAAAAGGAATCCTTACGAAACTAATGGAATTGAGGCAAGTGTTGAACTTGCTCTTTTGAAGAATGAGTGTAGTCTAAAAGCTATTTTCACGCAAAGATCGAAAAGTTTTAGGGCAAAGAACGCAAATCATTTTTACTAATAATCAACGCTTTGCGTATTTTGCGATTCATCTGCGTGCTTTGCATGAACCATTTTTAACTCTTTTTATACCGGACTCAAGAATCTTTTTGTTATAGCCTTTGAATGGTTTTGGTTGAAAATATAAAGCTTATCCGAAAACACAAATTTCTTGGGTTTTAGTGTTCACAATACCATTTTTACACCGGGAACCGATTTTAATTTCCCATACATTTTATTCATTATTTCTTCAGAATCAAGATTAAGAATAACTGTAATACTTATATATTTCCCTTTTGAACTTTGACGAGTTGTCCAATTATTGTAAGGGATTTTTAATTCATTAAAAATTTCTATCAAATGTTCTTTTGTTTTCTCCAAAGGAATTTCTGAACCTATTACTACTTTCAGGTTAATTTCTATCGGAAATTTGATTTTTTCATCACCGAATGTATTGCAACTTTTACAACTCATATTATCTTTTATATTTCACTTATTAATTTTTCTATCTCTTGCAAAAATAAAGCTTTTCGCTCTGTAAAAGATATTAAGTTGATTTAACTTGATTAATTCCTAAAAATATTAAAAAACCATTAAAATGGTTAAAATACAAGCGTTTCTTTTTAGCAACCCACGACTTAAATCGTGGGCTACAAAACATCCAATATCTACTATGATTTTAATGGAAGACAGAAGATTAGGGTTCTATCTTTAAGACTATCAGATTTACTCATATTTCAAACTATCTACGGGATTCATATTTGCTGCACGGTATGCTTGAATTACTACGGTCAGTAATGAAATAATTACCACCGCTACTCCACTGACAACAAAAATCCACCATTCAAGCACTGTCTGATAAGTGAAGTTCTTCGATAGCCACATTTGCATGATGTAGTAGGAAGCCGGAACAGATAAAACAAAGGCCAGCACCACCCATTTCACAAACTCGAAGGATAACATTTTTATAATCTGACTTTGGAAAGCACCATGTACTTTACGGATTCCAATTTCTTTTTGTCGATGTTGAACCATAAATGAAGTCATACCTAATAAACCCATACAAGCAATAATTAATGCAAATATGGAGAAATAGCTTACAATATTCCCAAGACGTTCTTCCGCTTTATATTGCTGATCGATTACCTGATCTACAAATGCAAAATTAAACGGATCCTCAGGATATTTTTGTATCCAAGCCTTTTCAATTTTATTGATAATAGCCATTTGATTTGTACCTGAAATACGAATAACTATTTCATTCATATTATCCAAAAAAGTGATAAATAATGGCCCAATAGGTTGATGTAAACTCTGATAATTAAAATCTTTAACGACGCCAATTAGTTTAAAGCCCCAAAGTTCAATTTTATAGGGATCTTCCCAACCATAAACTTCTGCTGCAGCTTCATTCATTATATATCTTCCTGCTCTATCTGACTCATCCTCACCCGAAAAACTCCTGCCACTGATCATTTGTAAGCCCATCAAATCAAAATAATTTGGATCACACTTCAAGTGACGCATATTAATATCCTGACCTTCAAGCTGAGCAAACATTCCGTTGGTAATATCACCCGGTACCGCATTCGCAAAGGCTATTTTATCAACCCCTGGAATGGCCAACAATTCATCCTTAAAGTCCTGCGCATTTTCATAAGCATTGTCCTTTGTTTGTAAACGAATTACATTCTCTTTATCAAAACCAAGGTTTACGTTCTTTACATAATTAATCTGGCGATAAATGACGATCGTTCCTACAATCATAATCAGAGATATCGTAAACTGAAATACCATCAATGATTTTCTGGCGATCACGCCTCCCCTACTTCTCGAAATTTTACCTTTTATTACTTCAACTGTTTTGAAAGAAGTTAAGGCAATTGCTGGATATAAACCAGAGATGCTACCTAATAAACCAGCACCGATAATAAAAAACACATTAAAGGGGAAAAAATAAAAATCTTTAACCTGCAGGGAGGTTTGTGCCAAACGATTAAACTCCTCAATAGCTAGTTCTGCCAGCAAAAATCCCAAAATAAGGGATATAAAAATCATAAAGATTGATTCACTTAGAAACTGTTTAATCAGTTTTTGTTTATAAGCCCCAACTACTTTTCGTATCCCTACCTCTTTGGCCCTACTTCCTGCTTTGGCAGTAGTAAGGTTTATATAATTGATGCAGGCAATAAGAATAATAAAAAATGCAATGCCAATAAATAACATAATAAATTGTTTATTCCCACGCCTAAATTCATCGGGTAACTGAATTTTTTGATTAAAATAAAAATCCGAATAAGGGATCAAACCCCAATTTGCATCACGCCCGAACTGAGCTAATAAATCCTTACTGAGCTTTTTTTCAAGTTGAGGGATATCTGCACTTTTTTCAAGATCAACGAAAGTATTAATGCCCCAATCATCGGGATTAGTGAGTGAGCCCGAAAAACTATTTAATGAAATAATTGAGACAAAAACATCAGGCACATAGGTTGAATTTTCTGGAATATCGGGTATAACAGCGTTTACTACTAAATCGTAGCGATTGTTCCATTTAACTTTTTTACCGATCGGATTTTCATCCTTGAAAAGGGCTCTTGCAGAACTTTCAGTTAGAACCATTCCATTTGGACTATCCAATGCATTGTCCAAATCTCCTATCACAGCATTATTTTTGAAGATCGTGAAATAAGTAGAATCAACAAGCGCGACTTTATCAAAGTAAATATATTGTCCATCTTCGAGGAAAAACTCCCCATCAAAAATAATGGATCTGCAAACGTTTATAATTTCAGGATAACGCTCATCTACAAACTCTGAAAACAAACCACTTCCAAATATATGATTTCTGTTTTTTTCGACTAAACAGTGAATGTTTTCAATGTTCTTAATATGCTTATCGGTGGTAAGTTCGCTTTTAATGTATAATGAAAGCAGAATAAATAAAGCAAAGGCTATGCTTAATCCAAAAAGATTAATTAAAGAAAAGCCGATATTACGGGTAAAGTTCCGAACTGCTATTTTAAAATAAGATTTGATCATGTCTATTAAATTTTACTCATACCTCAAACTATCTACAGGATTCATAATTGCTGCCCGATAAGCCTGAATACTTACTGTTAGCAAAGATATAATGATTATTAATAATCCACTTATTGCAAATATCCACCAAACTATATCAACTTGAGAAATAAAATTTTTCTCTAACCATGTTTTCATCATAAAATATGAAAGTGGAACAGATATAATAAACGCAATTATAACCCACTTCACAAATTCAAAGGATAACATTTTTATAATTTGACTTATTGATCCACCATGTACTTTGCGGATACCAATTTCACGTTTCCGCTGTTTCACCATATATGATGTCATTCCCAACAAGCCGAGGCAGGCAATAATCAGTGCAAAAGCAGAGAAGTAGCTTACAATTTTCCCAAGGCGTAGCTCAGCTTTGTATTGTTGATCAATAATTTGGTCAACAAATTTATATGTAAAAGGGATTTCAGAGTAGCGTTTAACCCATGCTTCTTCAATTTTTTCAATAATGGCTGTTTGATTGGTTGGACTAATCCGAATTGCTATATTATCCAAGTCTCCCCAGAATGGCATAAATAAAGGTTCAACAGGTAGGTGTAAACTTTCAAAATTAAAATCCTTTACAATGCCTATAAGCTTAAATCCCCAGAATTTTTTTGAATATGGGTCTTCCCAACCATATTTCTTAACAGCTGCTTCATTAATAATACAAGAACGATTATAGTCGGCATTATCCTCATTTGAAAAATTTCTTCCACTTGCCATTTCAATGCCCATTAAATTTATAAACTCATAGTCACACTCTAAGAGTCTCATGGTGATTCTTTCGCCATCTAGTTCTTGCTCCATACCATGTCCTACTTCACCCGGTACGCCATAACAAAATGAGATATTCTCTACACCAGCAATTGCAAGCAATTCATCTTTAAAGGACTGAGCATTTTCAAAAGCCAAAGATTCGTTTGTTTTCAATCGAATTACATTTTCCTTATTAAACCCAATATTTGTATGTCTTACATGATTTATCTGACGATAGATCACAATAGAACCAACAATCATTATTAAAGAAATTACAAACTGAAAAACCATTAAAGCTTTTCTGGCAATAATGCCTCCTCTGCTTTTTGATACTTTACCTTTGATAACTTCAACTGTTTTAAAAGAAGTTAATACAAATGCAGGATACAAACCGGAAATAATTCCCAAAATGATTACACCAATGAAAAAGAATAGATTATACGGGTAAAGGTAAAACTGCTTTACATTATAATTGGCCTCAGCCAGCAAATTAAATTCACCAATAAAAAGCTCTGCCAATAAAAAACCAATGATGAGTGCGAAGAAAATAAGGATTATTGATTCGGATAAAAACTGCTTAATTAGCTTTTGTTTGTAAGCTCCAACTACTTTTCTGATTCCAACTTCCCTTGCACGACTGGCAGCTTGTGCAGTTGTCAGGTTTATGTAATTTATACAGGCTATTACAATTATGAATAATGCAATCCCAATAAATAAAAACACAAATTGCTTATTCCCGTGTTCAAATTCTTCGGGGATGTGAACATCGCTAAAGTAAAGATCTGCATAAGGAATTAAACCAAAATTACTCTTACGCTCAAATTGCGCTAACAAATCTTTACTTAGTTTTTCTTCCAATAATTGAACATTTACATTGTCCTTCAATTCAACAAAAGTATTGACAGACCAGCTATTATTACTGTTAATAAGGCCTTCGCTTAATGTCAAATAACAATCTATAGAAATGAAACAATCCGCCTGATAGAATGCATTTTCTGGCAAATCAGGGATTACAGCATTTACAACAAAATCAAATTCATTGTCCATACTCACAACTTCACCAATTGGATTCTTATCAGCGAACAAAGCTTTTGCGGCAGTTTCGGTCAGGACCATTCCATTATCTCCATCAAGAGCGTGTTCCAGATTCCCTAAAATTGCTTCATTTTTAAATATCTGAAAATAGTTGGAATCAACAGCTCCATAATGATTGAAGTGAACAGAATGACCATCTTCTAGGAAAAAACTGGCATCCCAAACAAAAGAAGTACAGGTTTCTTTTACTTCAGGAAAACGACTACTAATATAATCAGCAAATAAGCCGCTTGTAAATATGTGATGGTCATTTCTTTCATGAAGAGCATATATATTTTCTATATTATCAATCTGTTTATCGGTAGTAAGTTCGTTTGTAATATAAAGCGAAAGCAAAATAAATAAAGCAAAAGCAATACTCAACCCAAAAAGATTTATTAAGGAGAATGTGATATTTCTTGTAAAAATTCGTATCGCAATTTTAAAATAAGATATGATCATGTTTTCAATTTTTGAATTATACAAAATATTATTCAAAACAAATGCCAAAACTTCTTTGTTTCTCTTTTTCAGATACATAATTAGCGATCAAGACATGATAGCATGTTAGTTGTTCAGATACTGGACAATTATTTTTCTGCATCCGAACAATTTTTATAGTTTTGTATTTTTAGAAGCATTATTTTTATGAATACCATCAAAGGAAAAATCCTGATAGTTGACGATAATGAAAGCATATTGCTTACTCTAAAACAATCGTTAAAGTACGATTTTCAGGAAATCGAAACAATCAGTAATCCTAATTTGATACCGAATTATCTGAACGATAAAGATTGGGACATTATTCTATTGGATATGAATTTTAGAGCCGGAATCAATTCCGGCAATGAAGGTTTATTCTGGTTACGAAAAATCAGGGAAAGGAATCCTGATATTCTCGTATTTCTGATAACAGCTTATGGTGATGTGGATATAGCTGTGAAGGGGATCAAAGAAGGAGCTCACGATTTTATTACAAAACCATGGGATATTGATAAACTGATTGCCGGATTACACGCTGCTTTTAAACTAAGGGAATCGGAAAGGAAAGTAAAAAAACTGGAAGAAAATCAGGAAGTATTAATTCAAAATTCAATGAGTACTCCTGATGAATTTCTGGGAAATTCGCCAAAAATGGCTGAAGTATTTAAGACAATACATAAAGTAGCATCCACAGAGGCAAATATTTTAATACTTGGCGAAAATGGTACTGGAAAAGAGTTAGTGGCGAGAAAGATTCACAAACTCTCAAGTAGAAAGAAAGGATTGTTTGTTAGTGTTGATTTGGGTTCGATAAACGAAAATCTATTTGAAAGTGAAATGTTTGGGCACAGGAAAGGGGCCTTTACTGATGCAAATGCTGATCGAACGGGTAGGTTTGCAGCAGCATCTGGAGGCACGTTGTTTCTGGATGAAATCACTAATCTTTCAATGAATCTGCAATCAAAATTGTTGCGGGTTTTGCAGAACAGAGAAGTCATTCCGGTTGGAGCTGATAAGGCTATGAATGTTGATATACATTTGATTTCTGCCACAAATAAAAATCCTTTATTACTAGTTGATCAGGGATTGTTTAGGGAAGATTTACTGTATCGTTTAAATACAATAATAATCAATATTCCACCCCTGCGTGAAAGAGGTGACGACATATTACTTATTGCTGATTATTTCCTTAAAAGATATATAAAAAAATACAATAAAGGCGAAATAAAGATCAGTAGTTCAGGTATCAAAACTATGCTAAAACACAGTTGGCCTGGAAATGTCCGCGAACTGAAACATAGCATCGAAAAGGCTGTAATCCTTGCTGAATCAGAAATCCTTAGATCTAAAGATTTCGGTATTGACAAAAAATCATCAAATGAATGGGAAACCGGCCCGTCTAATAAACTTGCTGATGTTGAAAAACATATTGTTAAAAAAGTTCTGGACAAGCACCATAATAATCTGACTAAAGCGGCAAATGAATTAAATATTTCACGTACAACATTGTATTTAAAGATTGAAAAATATGAACTTTAACAGATTCTATATCATTATTATTGTTCGGATAATACTGATCGTTATCACTGGAATTTTTCTTTCCTTTTTTATAAGTCAGGATGATAAAATCATGGCTGGTTCCATATCTCTTGTACTGATTATCATTCAAACAATTTCATTAATAAAATACATTAACAAAACCAATTCAAATTTGGCTTCCTTCTTATTGCGAATACAATCAAAAGATACTGCTGTTAATTATCTGGACAATCATATTCTGAAAAGTTTTAAGGGTTTAAACATTTCATTTGAACAAATCAACAAAGAGCTGCAACAGCTAAAGATTGAAAATGAGCAAAAAACACATTATTTGAGCACTATCGTTAATCATGTAAAAATCGGAATCATTGCTTTTAACAACAAAGGAAAAATTGAACTTTTCAATCCTGAGGCGATTAAAATTCTGAAATGCGAGAATTTTCATTTCATGAATATACTAGCAGAAAAATTTCCTGCTTTTCACGACATAATAACAAACACTGCAAATGAAAAAACACTGCTTGTAAAATTGAATTTGAATAATGAAATTCTAAATCTTTCCATTAAAAAAACTTTAATTAACATAGGGCTTAACACTATTCATATCATTTCTTTCCAAAACATTCGAAGAGAACTGGATCATAATGAGTTAGAATCATGGCAAAAACTAATCATGGTTTTGAATCATGAAATCATAAATTCAATAACACCAATTACTTCGCTCTCGAAAACAATAAGAAGATATTTACACAAGGAAGGGGCAATAAAAAAAGTATCTGCCTTGAGTGATGAAATTATCAAAGATATTGCCGTAAATACAGAGATAATTGAGGAAAGGGGGAAGGGATTAATTGATTTTATTGAAGTATATAAAGAGATTGCTAAGCATCCGAAACTCAATTTATCGAAATTCAAAGTTTATCAGATAATTCAAAGAGTTCAGAATTTTTATCAGCAAAAATTCAACGAGCTGCATATCAGATTTGAAAGCAAAGGATCATCAGAAATAGAACTCAATGCTGATGAAGCTTTGATAGAACAAATGTTGATGAACCTTACTAAAAACTCCATGGAGGCTGTTTTTGATAAAATTAATCCACATATTCGGATGGAGTCATATAAGTCAGAGACAGGAAGCATAATTATAAAGATTGATGACAATGGTGAAGGAATTCCAGAAAGTGAGCAGGACAAAATTTTTATTCCTTTTTATACAACTAAAAAGAATGGCTCAGGTATAGGTTTAAGTTTATCAAAACAAATAATGGATTTGCATAATGGAAGCATATCTGTAAGTTCACATCCTGATATTAAAACTTCTTTTATTCTAAGGTTTTAAAAATATTTTCCCGAAAACTTTTTTTCATCACTGAATACTTTGCAACTTTTACAACTCATATTATCTTTTATTTTTCACTTAGAAATTTCTCTATCTCTTGCAAAAATAAAGCTTTTCGCTTTTTGAAAGATATTATATTGATTTAACTTGATTGATTCATAAAAATATTAAAAAACCATTAAAATGGTTAAAATACAGGCGTTTCTTTTTAGCAACCCACGACTTAAGTCGTGGGCTACAAAACATCCAAGATTCTTATTATTAACTGTTTTAACAGTTTTAGTAATTATTCAGATTAAAAAAGTTCAAGTCTTTATCAATTTTCGGCAATGTGTCAATATAGATATTTGATATAATGGGTTTCATTAATTCTTTTTTATAGTCATCCGAAAAATAATTATCAACATCAAGTTTATCTATTTTACCTGTTTTGCCTGATTCTTTTTTTCGAATAAGTGCCGAAATTAAAGCGGCTCCCATTTTATCAATAGGTTTCATCATTTTATCATCCAACACAAGAATTTTGTCGCTAATTTTTCCGTTTTCCAACCTTACATTTACCGGAGGCGATTGGCAAACAATATGACCCGAATCAACATCTTCGGTTATTTGATGAATAGTAACTTTTGAAGTTGAAGCATTTCTGTTAATTAAATCCTCATAAGGCCTTGGCCCGGCTCCGTAATGATTAGCAAGATCAGCAGGATGAAAATTGTAAATTCCGTATTTTGGATAGTTAATTATTTGGGCATCTACAATTTGTCCAAAAACACAAACAAGAATTGCATCGGGTTTCCAATAGTTCAAAAGCTTTCGGAAATAATCTGATTTCACTTCACCCGTATAGCAAGGCACACCGAATGATAAAGCGGCTTCAATCATTTCACTTTCCAAGACAACCCTCTCTTTCTCATTATAAATTCTCCATATCCTTCTTTTTAATGATATTTTTGAATTAGGGTTTGCAGGATCATCTGTTACTAAGCCTACAATATTTAATTTGTCGGGAAATCTTTTTTCACATTCTTTCAAGGTTTCAAATAAAACATAACCAAGCAAAAAGCTATTGATTGCGAGCACCCTGAATCCATTTGAATTTTTATCGGGATTTTCAGTATTTGCAGGAATTATTAATTCTCCCCATCTTGAATCTCCAACCTGAATTACTTTACGCCCATCATTATCAGCCATTAAAACCTTGTTGATAGGAATTTCATCATTATCTAAAGTCATATCATTTTTTAAATTATTTAATAGACAATTATACAAAAAAAAAATATAAAAAAAACAAAAAAGACTTTTAAGTTAAAACAAAATTCTTACATTTGAAAACTATATCACATACTTATATTAATATGAATATGAAAAACACACCTATAAACCAAGAAGTTGTAAGTAGAAAAATCAAAGAGAGCAAACTCCCAAACATTGGTAAGGCCTCAATTAGAGAACTTTTAAAGGTAGTAAATCAGATTGAGGAAGAAACAGGTGAGAAATTTATCAGAATGGAAATGGGAATTCCCGGACTGGAAGCAGTTCAAATTGGAGTAGATGCTGAAATAGAAGCTCTAAAAAAAGGGGTAGCTTCAAAATATGTGAACATTGAGGGGATACCCGAGTTTAAAACCGAGGGACAACGCTTCGTTAAATTATTTTTGGATGTTGATGTTGAAAAATCCGGATGTATTCCAACTGTTGGCTCAACATCAGGGAGTTTTTCAACTTTTATGACCCTAGGAAATTTATATGACAAGCCTTATACACATTTATTTATTGATCCCGGTTTTCCTTTGCATAAGCAACAATTAAGGGCCTTAAATCATAATTTTGAAAGTTTTGATGTTTACGATTATCGTGGAGACAAATTACATGAAAAGTTAGAATCGCATCTGTCGAAAGGAAATATTACTTCAATTTTATATTCCAACCCTAATAATCCCTCCTGGATTTGCTTTACAGATAAAGAATTAAGAATAATAGGGGAATTGGCAAATAAATACAATGTCATTGTTATGGAGGACCTTGCATATTTTGGCATGGATTTCCGAAAAAATTATTCAGTACCGGGAGAGCCGCCTTACCAACCCACCGTTGCAAAATATACCGATAATTTCATCTTGTTAATATCAAGCTCTAAAGCATTTAGTTATGCGGGCCAGAGATTGGGAATGTTGGTGGTTTCCGATAAAATATTTAATTTATCGTCAGAATACTTAAAAATGAGCTATAATTCCGATATTTTTGGGCAAGCACTGATTTATGGCTCACTTTATGCAATAAACGCCGGAACTGCTCATTCTCCTCAATATGCGGTTACTTCAATATTTAGAGCCGCTAATAATAAAGAATTTAATTACCGCGAAGATGTTTTAGAATACGCCGAAAGGGCTGAGAAAATGAAGAAATTATTTACTACAAACGGTTTTAAAATTGTTTATGATAAAGATGAAGATGACCCTATTGCACATGGCTTCTATTTCACATTTTCTTATCCGGGTTTTACAGGCGAAGAATTACTCGAAGAACTTTTATATTATGGCATAAGCGGAATTTCGCTAGCAATTACCGGTAGTACAAGAACCGAAGGTTTAAGAGCTTGTGTTTCATTGGTTCATCAAAATCAACTCCCTGACCTTGAATATCGCTTAAAAAAATTCAAAGAACATCATCCGCTTAATTAATTCTTTTTGGGCAATTTAAAATTGAAAACTACAGTTCTGAAAATGTGCAATTTGTAATATTAGTGATTAATTTAATTTTATTGTAATATTTTTTACTAAAATTAAATTATTATTATATAATTTTGCAATTTATAATTGTTGGTTAAAAGATAAACACAAGAAATTGAATATGAGTTATATTAATTTTGATAAGAATAAACTGATAAATTTGAAGTACTCATTGCAGCGTGAACTGATCAGGTCAAATACTTTAGGTTCTTATGCAAGTACAACAATAATCGGCTGCAATACAAGAAAATATCATGGCTTACTTATTACCCCTCAACCAAATATTGATAACGAAAACCATGTAATTTTATCAAATCTTGATGAAACCATTATTCAGAATGGTGCTGAGTTTAATCTTGGTATTCATATGTATGATGGTGGTATTTACGATCCAAAGGGGCACAAATATATTAGAGATTTTACGAGCGACCCCATACCTAAATTAACATACAGAGTTGGAGGAGTTGTTCTTACAAAGGAAAGATTGTTTTCTTATAAAAATGATCAGATTTTGATTAAATATACTGTTGAAGAAGCCACTTCGCCTATCGTACTTCGCTTTAAACCTTTTCTTGCTTTCAGAAATATACACAGCTTAAGTTGTGCAAACCTCGGATTAAATAATAAGTACGAAAGTATTCAGAATGGAATTAAAGTTCAGATGTACGAATCTTATACTCCTTTGTTTATGCAATTCTCTAAGGAAACTGAATACACTCACGTTCCTCATTGGTATTATAATATTGAATATATCAGAGAAAGGGAAAGAGGTTATGAATCATTAGAAGATTTGTATGTTCCGGGATTTTTTGAACTCAAAATCAAAAAAGGTGAAAGCATTGTTTTTGCAGGTGGACTAAAAGAAATTAGGCCGGTTGTGATTAAGAAGTCATATAATTCCGAGGTAAATAATAGAATAAAGCGCAATAGTTTTGAAAATTGTTTAATAAATTCGGCTAAGCAATTTATTGTTAAAAGAAATAAAAACACCAAAATAATTGCAGGATTTCCTTGGTTTGGAGCATGGGGCCGTGATACATTTATTTCTTTACCGGGTTTAACTCTATCTATTGGTGACCAAGAAACATGCAAGTCTGTAATTAAGTCAATGCTAAAAAATCTAAACGGGCCTTTATTTCCAAATTGTGGCGACAGCAGCGATGCTTCCTATAACTCGGTTGATGCTCCTTTATGGTTTTTCTGGGCATTGCAACAATATGCAGAGGCTTCAGGTACCGAAAATACTATTTGGAAAAAGTATGGTAAAAAAATGCAGTTAATTTTAAACGGATACCGCGATGGAACCGATTATAATATTAAAATGCACTCAAAC
Organism: Bacteroidales bacterium; assembly: GCA_016342645.1. Classification (GTDB taxonomy): domain Bacteria; phylum Bacteroidota; class Bacteroidia; order Bacteroidales; family JAEINX01; genus JAEINX01. The sequence goes on from JAEINX010000032.1 coordinate 18,728, forward strand.
AGTTTGATTTTTGCAGGCGAGAAAGGAAAAGCATTAACATGGATGGATGCAATTGTTGATGGAAAAGCTGTTACGCCACGAATAGGCTATGCTGTCGAAATAAATGCTTTGTGGTATAATGCTGTCTGGTTTAGCCTCGAGATGGCTCAATTGGCCGGCGACAATGATTTTGTCAAAAGTTGGGAACATACTCCCGAACATATTACAAATTCATTCCTGAAAACTTTTTGGGATGAAGAAAAAGGATACCTTGCCGATTATGCTAATGAAAATTTTCAAGATTGGTCAGTTAGGCCTAATCAGGTTTTTGCGACTTCGTTAAAATTTACTCCAATTAACGACACAGTAAAAAAATCGGTCCTTGACACAATTAAAAAAGAACTTCTAACACCGCGAGGTTTGAGAACTTTATCTCCAAAAAATCCGGCCTATAAAGGATCTTACGAAGGTAATCAAAGTGAAAGAGACCTTGCTTATCATCAGGGAGTTGTTTGGCCATGGCTATTAGGGCATTTTTCCGAAGCTTGGTTAAAAATATACGGCTCGTCTGGAATTTCATTAATAGAATCTTTATATAAAGGATTTGAAAATGTTATGACGGAAGCAGGTATTGGAACAATTTCTGAAGTTTATGATGGCGATCCACCATATAATTCGGGTGGCGCAATTTCACAGGCGTGGAGTGTTGCCGAGCTTTTAAGAATAAATCAATTACTTAAAAAATACAATCAAAATATTTAAGAAAATATGAAAGTATTGATGTTCGGGTGGGAATTTCCACCTCATATTACCGGAGGACTTGGAACTGCTTGTTTCGGATTGACAAAGGGTTTGACAAAGCATGGCACCGAAGTAATTTTTGTTGTACCAAAAGCTTATGGAGACGAAAATCAAGAAGCCGTAAAACTTGTTAATGCAAGCGATATTTCGATTGATTATGAAGATAAAACTTATAAAGAATACTGGAATCGTATAACTTATATGGAAATAGGATCAAACCTTATTCCTTATGTCGGGCCGGAAGAATTTAAAAGTATTGTTGAGAAAAATAGACTCAACTCAATTGAGGAAGAAAAATCAATACTTTCGGAGAGATTTATTTTTTCGGGTAAATACGGAAAAGATCTAATGGATGAAGTTTCACGCTATGCTTTAATAAGTTCAGCCGTTGCTGCAAAAAGTAAATTTGATGTAATTCATGCTCACGATTGGTTGACTTATCCTGCCGGAATTGCAGCTAAAAGTGTAAGCGGGAAACCTTTAGTGGTTCATATGCATGCTACCGAGTTTGATCGTTCGGGCGAAAACATCAATCAAAGCGTTTATGATATCGAGCGGAAAGGAATGGAAGAAGCCGACAAAGTTATCACAGTCAGTAATCTCACTCGTCAAATAGTAATTGAAAAATATGGCATTGATCCTAAAAAAATCACAACCGTTTATAATGCTGTTGAGCCACTTAACAAAAAGCCTTCGTATTTTAATGAAAGGGCTATTGAAGAAAAAATTGTGAGTTTTGTTGGAAGAATTACATTTCAAAAAGGACCTGAATACTTTATTGAAGCAGCAAAAAAAATTCTTGATGTTGATAAAAATGTGAAGTTTGTAATGGCGGGTTCAGGTGATATGCTAAACAGAATGATAAGCCGTGTTGCTCAATTGCGAATTGCAAAGAACTTTCATTTCGCCGGTTTTTTGAAAGGCGATGATGTTGATAAAATGTTTTCCATGAGCGATGTTTTTGTTATGCCCTCGGTTTCTGAACCATTTGGTATTGTGCCGCTTGAAGCTATGCGATCGAATGTACCGGTTGTAATTTCAAAACAATCGGGGGTTTCGGAAATACTAATTCATGCTTTAAAAGTAGATTTTTGGGATATTGATGCACTTGCAGATTCAATTTTCGGTTTGCTTCATTATGATGCTTTATCGAAAGTATTTAAAAAATTCGGTAAAGAGGAAGTTGATAATTTGAAATGGGAAAATGCTGCCATTAAAGTTATTGATGTTTACAAATCGGCCATGTCGCTTAATTAAATATGTTTAAAAATAGAATATTCAAAATATAGAATTTATGAGATCAATTTGTTTTTATTTTCAGGTTCACCAACCTTACAGGCTTCGTACCTATCGCTTTTTCGACATTGGAAAGGATCATAATTATTTTGACGATTATAATAATCAATCTATTATGAGACGGGTAGCTGATAAATGTTATATTCCGATGAATAATTTATTATTGGAATTAATAAAAGAATTCGGGACAGCTTTTAAAGTTTCTTTTTCTATTTCAGGCACTGCTTTAGATCAATTTGAGCAATATACTCCTGATGTTTTGGAAAGTTATAAAAGGCTGGCAGACACAGGTTGTGTCGAATTTCTTTCAGAAACTTATTCGCATTCGCTTTCGTCATTAAAAAATAAAGATGAGTTTTTCGAACAAGTTGAAATTCATAAACAAAAGATTGAAAAGTTTTTTGGTATAAAACCCGAAACTTTCAGGAATACTGAGCTGATCTATTCGGACGGAATAGGGGAGATGGTTTCGGAAATGGGTTTTCAAACTATGCTAACTGAAGGGGCAAAACATGTACTCGGTTGGAAAAGCCCGAATTATCTTTATTGTAATGCAATTAATCCGAAATTGAAATTATTGCTGAAAAACTTCAGGCTTAGCGATGATATAGCTTTCAGATTTTCGCAACAAAGCTGGGACGAATGGCCATTGACTACCGAAAAATTTGTCGGATGGCTCAATCAGATTGACCCTGCGGAAGAAGTTGTTAATTTATTTATGGATTACGAAACTTTCGGTGAGCATCAATGGCCCGAAACCGGAATTTTTGATTTCATGAAATACCTCCCGCGAATGGTTTTTGAGCGAACAAATTTTTCATTCAATACGCCTGCTGAGGTTTCAAGAAATTTACAACCCATGTCAGCAATTCATGTCCAATATCCTATCTCATGGGCTGACGAAGAACGTGATTTGACTGCATGGCTTGGCAACGACTTGCAGGATGAAGCTTTCGATAGTTTATATTCCATTTACGATAAAGTTAAGAATTGTGATGACTGGCTAATAAAAAGAGACTGGCGATATTTGCAAACAAGCGACCACTTTTATTATATGTGCACAAAATGGTTTTCTGATGGTGATGTTCATAAATATTTTAATCCCTACGGAACACCTTATGAGGCTTTTATAAATTTTATGAATGTGCTTTCCGATTTTATTATAAGAGTTGAAAAATGTAATAAAATCAAAGAAAGTGATTTTTCGGAGACTAAGGAGAAGGTGACTGAAATTACCGATGAATTAGGAAAAAAGCTAAAAGAGAAAACAGGAATAATTGTTAGTAAAGCAAAAAAGATAGTTGCTGAAAAGAAAGAAAAAGTTCCGAATTTTGATGATATAAAAAGTCTGTCAAATGCAAAGATAAAGCAGGTTTTAAAAAACATAGATGTTGAATCACTTACGGTTGCCTTAAAGGATGCCGAGAAAGAAGTAGTTGAAAAAATACTACCCAACCTTGGGAAGCGTGCAAAACAAAAATATGATGAACTTGAGGCTAAAGCAGAAAAGTTTAAGAAATCTGATGTTAAGAAATTTAGAAATAGAATCGAAGAAGAGATTAGAAGATTGAAGTTTAAAGGCTAAAGTTTAAATCCTTTATTTTCTTAATGTTTTTCATTTAAGGGTTTAATCGCTTTTGAAGCATGCTATCAATTTTTTCAAAAAGTTTTATAGGATTATAATTTCGCCAGGGGATTTCATCGAAAAGCCCACCTAAGGCAATGTAATAATCAATATTACTGCTACAAAATTCCTGAATTACATGTTCGCGGAAATTAATTCCAACAATCCAACCATCCTCAATATCATCGACCCATTCCCGATAATAGTCATCTTCAGCCGAATGGAAATTTAAAACATTTTCGCCTATTAAAATAAATTTAGTAATTCCATTTGAAATTAAAACATCAAGGACATCACGCTTAAAGCACATAATATCATTATGAAGTGTATCGTTCCATTCGCCAAGCAACTCAATTACACTGAAACCTATAGAATAATTTGAATAAAGTATTTTGACATATAAAGTTGAAGATCCCATAAAATCCCATTGGGGATGAATGAAATGGTTATAGATAGCATTTGAAAATTCAAATTCGCTATAAGTACAATTAAAAAATGGCGAAAGTTCGTCTTCTGAAGCAATATAATGGTGGCGCCACGAATAAAAAGGCTCTAAAGTATGCATTTTTATATTATAGTTTATTAAGTGATTAGGTCTTTAGACATAAAAATATTTTATTAAAATTATCAATTGCAAAATTACAATATTGTCAACAACTTTTAGGCTCAATATATTTTACAGGTGCGTTAAAAAATTTCCTAATTGCTTAATAACCTAATTGTTCTAATTCCCAAATTATTTGTCTAAATTTTATAGCGCTAGCAATGATAGAAAAATTTAATATCTTTGTAAAAAAAGAAAAAAATGAGAGCAATTGAAATAGCTTCAAAAACAGATGCAAGGGGACATTTGAAAATAGATTGCCAGCTTGATAGCTTAGATAGCAATGTTCGTGTAATAATTTTACTTGATGATAATATACCGGATCAAGACGAAGAAAAACTATGGATGTCTTCAATATCAAAAAATCCGGCTTTTGATTTTTTAAATGATCCGTCTGAAGATGTTTATTCAATAAATGATGGAGTACCATTCAATGATTAAAAACTCAATTGTATTAGTTCCTTTTCCTTTTGATAATTTTTCCACCTCAAAAGTTAGACCAAGCCTTTGTTTGACTTCTGCTATCGGGAAACATAAACACGTTATTATAGCATTTATTTCAAGTAAAATTCCAGACGAGCCAATTGAAAGTGATTTCTTAATTAAAAAAAATAGTGTCAATTGCATTGGCACCGGTTTAGCAGTTGATTCTGTAATAAGGTTACATAAAATAGTAACAATACCACAAAATTTAATTAAAAGGAAATTGGGAATGATTAATGCGGATGTCGAAAAAATAATTACAAAGAAAATACATCAACTGTTTGAATATGAATAAAATTATCATTTCTTTTTGAAATTATACTTCTATTGCAACTTTAGTTATAACTGAAGTTTCGCACTTTCCTGAGAAATATGTAATCCTATAAAATGCACTTTTCGTCTTACCACTGAAAAAATAATAGCATGTGAAAAATATAAGTATTTTTGAAACCTTATTTTTATAATAATTGCTTTCATTGAAAATAAACTGATACGGATCGGGGATGCAGTAAATTATCTTACTAACTAATGAAAAATTAAGTCATTTATGTTTACAACTACTGCAAAGTTTACGAAGCGAAGCAAGTGCGTATGTATGCGTTTCAGTATAAAAAAACAAAATTTTGATCCGGGATATTATGCTTTGAAAAGAAGTATAAAAACATTTCTTGCAATTTCGATATCAATATTCATTTTCCGTTTCAACTCCCAATTTGCAATAATAGCATTCATCTCAACTATGTTTTTATGCTTATCACAAATTGGAGACACTCTCAAACAAAGAAAAATCAGCATGTTGCTAACAGGTTTAATAATGGTTTTATTAATACCTTTTACAACTATTATCGGAGGGACGCTAATTCCCGCAACAATTTTATTTACAATGTTGGTTTTTATTGCATTCTATTTTTCAGGTGTTGGAATAATTCCACCTCAAATTGCTTCTTTCATACTGGTTTTATGCCTGATTACAATGAAAATGCACGGGAATTTTAAATTAGGGATTATTTATAGCGGAATAATATTGTCATCAACCCTAATTTCATTTATTATTCATTTTTTGATTTTACCCAACAGGCCTTCAAAAATATTTCAAACAATTTTAAATATCGGTTTGAAAAATATTGATGAGTTTAATGATTCTATTATCAAAGAATATGCTGATAAAGAAATGGCAAAAACTATTGTTAATCTACAAGAAGAAAAACTTGTTCAATCAATAAATCGTTTTAGGCGACTTTTTAAGATAATTAAATTAATTCCAAATCCGAATAATGATATTAAACCTGCTCTAATTTCTGTAATTCAAAACTTAGACCGTATGCACGAAAGCCTTGTTACTTTATGGCAATACAGATTGTCGGCTTGGGATTCTGATATTTATAAAAAATTTATTGAAGTTTTTCGTGAAATAAACCCTGAATTGACTACTGAATTTCATAAAGTTTTATCACAATCAAAGCTCGAAAAAGTAAGTTTTAATAATATCATCAAAAAATTGGATTCTTTTAAGAGTAATGTGAAAGAATTGAAAAAATCGGAAAATAATAACATTCCGATTTATGAATGGATTTTGGTTTTTAATTCTGTTTTTGCGTTACAAACTATGATGAAAGATATTGTTGATATTTCAAATTCAAAAGATACTGCATTTCCACAATTAGAGAAAAAAGAAAATTTATCATCATTTTTATCATCATTTAAAAAAGTTAAAAACGGATTCTCATTCAAATCTCCTGCTTTTCGAATGGGCTTACAAGCAGCGATTACTGCTGGAGCAACAATGTTTTTTTATAAATATTACAATATAAATTTTGGATATTGGATAGTCCTTTTTGTAATTATGATTATAAAACCAAATCTCGGTATTTCAGTGAAAATGGGTTTGAACCGATTGTTTGGAACATTGATAGGAGTGTTGATAGGCGTTGGTTTTATTTTAATATTTAAAACAAATACTTACTTTTTTTATGGAATTGTAATTCTTGCGCTCTTTGCTATGCTGTACATGATGAATTTGTCAAAGATTTTATTTGTTTATGTTATTATGACTTTCCTGATAATTTTATTGTTCTCCGAGTTAAAACAAATAAGTGGTTGGCAATTAGGATTAATTCGATTTGAATATACCGCAATATCCGTTGGTGTTGCATTTGCGGCAACTTTCTTACTCTGGCCAAATAAAGCCGGAAATCAGTTGAAAGAAATGCTCGCGAATGGTTTTATAACCGAAAAAGATATTTTCATAAAATTATTATCTGATTTCATACATGGTTCGTATAATAAGTCTCTGATCGAAAATATGAGAAAAAAATTAGAAATTACAATTGAAAAAGCTCAAGAAACCTATAATACTGCAAAATCCGAAGGGAATAAAAGAAGAATAAATTTGGGTTGTTCAACGATTTTGCATCTAAAAAACATACAACAGATTCTTCTATCTATCGACACTTCCGCACATAATGTTAAGACAGATTGGCCTCAAAATGAGATTAAACTTGAATTAACTGATATTGTTCAAAGTTTCTCGGAGTCTTTCGAGATACTTTCCGAATCAATTTCATCAAGAATCAAACCCAAAAAATTACCCGATTTTGAAGAAAATATTAATAAAATAAGTACCACTTTTAAAAAAATAAAGTATAAAAAAGAATATTCTGAAAATGAAATTTTTGAAGTGCGTAATTTTTCTTCTTTATTATGGCATTTAAGGCCGTTATTATGGGAAATTAAGGCCGTTCATACTTCTTTTTCTGATAATTATAAATAAGAACCGGAGACTGAAGATTGGAGACTGAAGACTGAGAACTGAATCCCATTTGCCATCTGAAAATTACTAAAATGCAATCATGAGAAATAGCATTAATTAATAATTAATTTATTAAATATTTTCAGGATTATTAATCGATTTTTTTAACTTTTACCGATTTTTGTTGCAATGTGGGTTAACAAAAAATTACGCTTTCAGATAATAATAAAGTATTAAGAAAGTTTGGTATTGATAAAAAAAATAAATATGAAAATTTTAGTATTAAATTGTGGAAGTTCATCAATTAAATATCAGTTATTTGATATTGATAAGAAAATAGTGATGGCGAAAGGAATAGTCGAAAAAATCGGCTTGGAGGAATCAATATTAAAAAATAATAGAAATGACGGTGATAAGGTACTTGTAACCGAAGAAATTCCAAATCATACAATCGGCATTGAGAAAATTTTAAACCTGCTTATTGATAAAGACCACGGAAGCTTGAAATCATTTGACGAAATAAATGCAGTAGGCCACAGGGTTGTTCATGGTGCTGAAAAATTCAACTCAAGTGTATTGATTACTGATGAGGTTGTTAAGAAAATGAAAGAATGTATTGATTTGGCACCTTTACATAATCCTCCAAATTTGAAAGGAATAGCAGCAATAAAGGAAATTCTTCCGAATATTCCTCAAGTTGGAGTTTTCGATACAGCTTTTCATCAGACTATGCCCGATTACGCATATATGTATGCAATTCCTTTTGAATTATATGAAAAATATTCAATCAGAAGATATGGTTTTCACGGAACAAGTCATCGTTATGTTTCCCAGCGGGCATGCGAGATTTTAAATTTAGATTTCAAAAAGCAAAAAATAATAACATGTCATCTTGGAAATGGTGCTTCAATTGCAGCCGTTAAAAATGGAAAATCTGTCGATACATCAATGGGATTGACTCCGGTAGAAGGACTTATGATGGGAACAAGAACCGGTGATCTTGATTTAGGAGTAATGTTTTATCTTATGAATAAAGAAAATCTTGATGTGAAAGCAGCAAACGCACTTGTTAATAAAAAAAGTGGGGTTTTGGGTATTTCAGGGATTTCTTCTGATATGAGAGAAGTGGAAGAAGCTGAAGTAAAAGGAAATAAAAGAGCAAAACTTGCTTTAAGTATGTATAATTATCGTGTTAAAAAATATATTGGGGCTTATGCTGCTGCCATGGGTGGTGTTGATGTCATTGTATTTACAGGTGGAATTGGCGAAAATTCACCGGAAACCCGAGAAGAAATTTGCAAAGGATTTGAATTTCTTGGCCTTGATTTCGATTCGAATGTAAACAAGGGAATAAGAGGAAAAGAAATGGTGATTAGCAAACCCGAATCGAAAGTTATTGCAATTGTTGTTCCTACCGATGAAGAATTGGTTATTGCACAGGATACTTTTGAGATAATTTCAAAATAAAAAAAAAGCCATCACAAACGAATTTGGATGGCTTTTTACAAATAGTAGTTTTATCATATTTCTTCCATAATTTCATCAGTTAATTCCATATTATGAAAGACATTCTGAACATCATCATCCTCTTCGAAAAGCTCAATCACTCTCATTATTTTTAATGCGCTTTCTTTTTCTAAAGTAATCGTTTCGTGAGGGATCCTTTGTAATTCGGCATTTTCGGGTTCAATGTTTAATTCTTCAAGTTTTTTCATCATATTTCCAAAATCTTCCATCGAAGTAGTAACCGAAAAGAAATCATCTTCGGCAACGATGTCTTCAGCACCGGCGTCAATCATTTCCAATTCAAAATCTTCTTCATTAAGTTCGCCTTTGGGAATAGAGAAAATTCCTTTTCGATCGAATAAAAAACTTAAGGAGCCATTTGTTCCTAAGTTGCCGCTAAATTTATTAAAAATTGATCGAACATTACTTACTGTTCTTTGAACATTATCAGTTGTGCATTCTATAAAAACTGCAATCCCGTTTGCTAAGTAACCTTCGTAGGTAGTTTCTGAAAAATTTGCTGAATTTTTATCTTTTCCTTTATTAATTGCTCTTTGCATAGTATCCTTTGGCATACTTGCACCTTTTGCATTAGAAATAGCTAATCGTAATCGAGGGTTGCTATCAGGGTCTTCTCCGCCTTCTTTTACTGCAACAGTAATTTCCTTTATAATCTTGGAAAATATTTTTGACCGTTTTGAATCAGCTGCCCCTTTTTTCCTCTTAATTGTTGACCATTTATTATGTCCCGACATTTATAACTTTTTAAATTATGATGTTAATTTCACGCTTATTAAAAAATAATCTTGCTAATTTAAAAATTAAAACAAGAAATGTGTGTAAAATTAAAAAAAATAATAATTAATAAAACTAAAAAAAATGCTATTTCAAAAAGAAATAGCATTTTTTTAATGAAAAAGCTTAAATAATTACCATCTTACTAACTGAATTCCAATTGAAAATGGATACAATTCAGGCCCTTTATTTTCTCTGAATAATTTAGATATTGAATATGTGGCAAATAAATTAAGCCATCCGTATCCTATTCTAAAAGTTCCATCAAGTTTGAAAGGGGCTAAATAAAAATCATCATGAATTTTTCCTTTTTTCTGATTTGGCGAAGTTGTTTGAAAAACTTCTTTATACTCACCGGTTTTAGGATCAAATTGTGTTAGATAGAATAGCTTATTTTTTTCCTCATAATAAATTTTTGTGTGTGAAGCAATTCTGATTCCAAAAAGAATACCGGCTGAAACATGGAATGAATTTCTTTTGTATTTTGAATTGTTTTGAAATTCAAATAATAGAGGAAAATTCAAAGTTGTTATATTAAGTTTGCTTTTTCGGAAACTAATACCTTCAGCTATAAAACCTCGTATTTCGGATGATTCGGAATTTAGAACCGTTCTTTTTGAAAAATTATAATTATACGAACCTAGTCCTAGGCCGGTAATTAAACCAACATTATTCCTTTTTGACAAACTAACATTTTGTTGGAAAAAATTAATATTTACAAAAAGCGATTTATTCATATTAAGATCAAGATATTCATTTTCTTTTGAAAAATTCATGTTGAAATCAGAATTTACATATCCGTTAACACCCATTTCAAATCCTGCCCAATGTCCTTTAAATCTGTTTAATTTTATTTTTTTGAATCTTACATTTCCATAATCATCAACAATTAATTGATTGTTTCCAATTGTTATTTTCGTAGAATCTCCTTCAATTACTTCAACACCAAGGTTTCCGATTTTAACTTTTGTAGTATCATTATAATAAGAACGTCTTCTATATGGCCTTCTGTTATTGCTTTGAACATCAATTGTTGGATAATTGCTTTCCCTGATTCTTGGATTTGATTTTAATTTATTAACAATTTCGGGAGAATTAACGATGTTGAGAATTGAGTTTCCGCTTTCAACTGTGTTAACTTCTTCGTTAGCATAAATCTTAGCCTTTCCTGAGCCGCTTATATCACCTGAAGTAATATTTGTAATTAATTGAGAAGCATTTAGAAATCCTACACCGCTAACATCAATTTCGTTATTTTCGGCATTTCCATCAAGTAGAATAATTGCAGAGCCTGAAACAGTTGTTTTTAATTCTTTGGTTTCGATTGATAATTTAATTTGTGAAGCTCCTCCGGCAATTAATTCAAGTTTATCACTTTTTAGAATTCCCTCAGATTTCACTAAAGAAGCACCTCCCGATTCAATGCTTTCAATATTTTTTACTTCAATGAAAACCTGAAGCTTAGTCGAGTTTTTTATTTCATTTGATGAAATACTCAATTTCCCTCCAATTACATCAGTTTTGATTTTATCGCTGAGATTAGAATCGGTTTCAAGATTAACTGTTTGTTTATCGCCTTGTTTAATAATAACTGTAAAAATTCCTCCTACTTCAATTTCAGTAAAGTCGCTAACATTTCTTTCTTCCAAAACTACGTTTCCGTTGCCCTTGACTTGAGAATAAGCGGTTTGAACTGTTGATAGAACAATTAAACAGCTAAAAATTAAATAAATACTTTTTGAGAATAAATTTTTCATAATTTTATTTTTAATGTTTTTCGGTATGACGAAAATTGTTTTCATTTTGTTACAATGTTTTACTACAATTATTTTCAAAGATCAATGAATTTAATGATAGAATGATAGAATGTTTGAATGGATCAATCTTGATAGAAATATTTATGCATTCAAAAATTTAAGCATTCAATCAATTACGAATTTATTTGTAAGTTTTTCTTAATTTTGTAGAAGATATTTGAAAGAAATTATTAGAAACGTCGTAAGCTGTTACATCACCATTTGAATTAGTCTCTCTTGAAAATGTTACATTATTGTTAGTGGATTCATTATATCTGTCAACACTTGTACTTGCAAGATTCCAAAGAGATGAATTGTCTGGCTTGCTACCTTCCTGATAATTTTTATTTTTCTTAAAGATTCGTGTGAATTTTTTAACAGAATTTGCAAGAAATAAGCCTAAACGAGTTTTTGTAGGATTTTTCAAGTTTACATTTATTGGTTCTTCAGTAATTTCACTATTCCCGTTAACTAATTTCGCATAATATGATCTTTCAACAAGTGAAGGATTGTTTTGAAACTTATTGATAAATAAATAATATTTACTTAGAGTAACTGAATTACAATCATGTGCATCTACAAAAAAAGCTTCAGTTTTTAATCTGTTTTCGGGCAAATGTTCAATTTGTCTGCTACAAATGTAGTTGAGTTTCATTTTATCACTACCATTATTTATGGCAATTTGTCGAGTACTGATTTTTCCAATAAATTGAGTTGAAACATTTTTGTTATCAGCTAAACGGATATCTGTTTCATTAGTATTTTGTAAAAAGAAAATACCCCATAAAATCAAAACTGAAGCAGCAACTGAAACCGAGTAATAGAGAATTTTTTTTGTTGAAACAGCAAACACATATTTCTTCAAAGAAGATTTATTTTCAAAAATTATATTATTATCTGCTTTAAGTTTTGTTTTTAGAAATAATTGATATTGAGTTTTTAGATGTGGGTTGTGAATAATAAACTTTTCACAATCGGCTGATTCATTTTCTGAAAGGTCATTTTCGAGTTTGGCAATAAAATAGTTTTCATAATTTTTTTCGTTGATTTTATTTACGTCAACGATTAATTCTTTTTTGAGTTTATTTTTGTTTTCAAATCTAACTTCATCATCTGGTGCAAATTCTAAAACTTCATATCCGGAAAATTCTTCCTTGATATCCGGATTTTTTTCGAGAAAATTCATTAGTTCACTCACTTTATCGGGTTCAAGATTTCCGTCAAAGTGGTCGATAATAAATTCTTCATAATTATTTCGGTTTATTTTCATTTTCTGTCATTTTGTTATATCACTGTCTCCATGCTTCCAATATAATTTTTCAAGAAGACTCTTGCCCTATAAATATATACTTTCACTTGCGATTCATTTAAATCTGTTACATCTCCAATTTCTTTATACGAATAACCTTCATAATCTCTTAAAAGAAGTACCGATCTCTGCATTTCGGATAATTGTTTTAAACCTTCATTTAAAATTTCTTTTAAATCGGAATATGAATTTTCTTCGTATAAAAGGTCGCCATATTTTTCGGGTTCATTTATTTTTTCAAATTTTCTATCTTTTCTTATATAGTCTATCATTGTGTGATAAGCTGTTGTGAACAGATATGATTTAGATTTCTCAAATGAGATACCCTTCACTTTTACCCACATTTTCTCAAATGAATCCTGAACAACATCTTTTGCCTTCTCCTCATCCTGAATATTTTTCAGAACAAAACGAAAAACTCTGTCCGAGAACTCATCAACACAACGATTGTATTCAGCAGTCGTCATTTATTTAACAATTTGTGTATTCTATATCTGATGACGAATATTCCATAAAAAAGTTACAATTTACGATAACTTTTAGTTTTTTGAATAAGATTATAGGCTAAATTATATTTTGATGAGATGAGGAAATCAAATTCAGAAATGATTCATTGATGAAAATTAATTTTTTATAATTTAGCTATATGAAGAAAATTACAATTTTTATTGGTTTAACATATCGGCTGTAACAAAGCTTTTACTTGATAGGTTTTGGCCATATTATGGAAATAAAAAATTATACGGGAAAAAGGCTGCTTTATTGCCTGCCGGAACAGGTAAAAAAGATTGTGATTTAAGCATCGAAATGTTTAATTGATAATAACTTTTTTATTAATGATTCCTTTCTCATTTCTTAGGCTAATAATATACATGCCTTTAGCAAAGTTTGAGACATCAATATTTTTAGTAAAACTACCGTTAAATAATTCTGTATTTTCTTTATAAACAATCTTTCCGAGCTTATCACTGATTTTTATTAAAAACGTCTGATTTTCTTCAGAATTAAATTTAAGAATTAAAATATTGTTCGCCGGATTCGGATAAATTTCAAAGTTATTTACTGTCTCAATATTTTCATCATCAATACCCACAAAATCAATTTGGTAATTAGCTTCCCATCCGGGAGCTGTTACTGTTTGATTAGTTGAAAAAAGAATAAACATGCTACCGCTTTCGGAGGTTACTGCCGGAGGTAGGTCATCCGCAGAATAAACGCCGCTATAATCAGCTAATAGCTCCTGAGATTCATAATCATATATTCTAAGCCTGTCCATGCCTTCTTCAGTATTAAAAGCTGAAAAGAATAAAGTCAAAGTATTAGCATCTTCCGGAGTTATTGCCCACTTACAAACTGAATTATTAAGATAATTTTTATTGCCGCTTTTATCAGAAATTTCCCCCGATGGTTCGGTAATTATTTTAAAGCTTTCGCAAAAATCAGGTAAATTTGAAGAATATGAAATCATCCATCCGTTTGATGTATTACTCACATCTGAGCTAAATTTGATTAAAACTACATTGGAAGTAGAAGTAATTGTCTCGGGTATTTCATTTCCCGTAAAACTACCTAAAATCGCAGTAGATGGTTCACTCCCATCATAAATAGTAAGTAAATCATTTTCCTCTAAATCAAACCTATCAAACGAAATTGTAATGCTTTGTACTGAGTCTTGTCCGGTTTGAGGTGTTAACAACCAACTACAATCCATATCATTTTCATAATTGGCAACAGGCCCGCTTCCATCCTCAATTGTTCCGTGCCATGAAGTAATATTTTTTTGGCCGGAAGGTGAATATGGGTAATTGCTTCCTGGGAAAATATTACCAACAACCGATTGCCATGAGGAATATCCGCCAACATCAGTAACTGCATAATATCCGTCGCTGTTTCCGCTCCATCCGAAATTATAATGAAAAAAATCATCCTGATAGCCATCGCAAACAAAAGCATGACAACCATCATTATCGCAACCTGAGTTGTAAAGAGGGTGAAATAAGTCTATATTGCTTTTCAATAATGCTCTCCATGAAGAATTTGTATAATCTCCTTTACTGTAAATATCAATTGATTGATCGTATCCAAAATAATCTTCCATTGCATCCGGAACATCATGACTGCTTGCTCCCGAGCCTCCGGCTCCATAGTTCATTTCAACCGCAACTCCGCAATGATATTGTAATTCGGCAATCGGATCTATTAATGTTACCCGAATAGAATTTTCCATAGCATCCCATTGATAAAATGTTTCACCAAAATTTGCAGTTTGCGAACCATAACCACCACAATAATAAGTATGTTGACCGGTTCCCTGCAAAGGATATCTCCAATAAAACATGATTTGTGCCATTGCCGTAGCAACACAACCCGCATAAACATGATCGCCCGAACCCTCAGGATCAAACGGACACCACGCATTATACGGATAGCTTTGGTTCCATGTACAGGTCAGTAAAGGTTCAATTTCATCATAACGAGGCGATAAAGTGTTATTACTAAAATCATCAGCAAGATAATAATTCCATAAAGATTTTATGTCTTTTTCAGCATCAATTCCATTTTCTCTGATATAATTGATCTGGTCGGCATACTGATTCATAAGACCCGAAAAAGATTCAGGCTGATTGGCCTCAGAATAAAATCCATTAATAGAATAGCCAATAATTGGAGTATATCCGTCTTCTGCCGAAACAATTACAAATCCTTTTGGCTCAAAAGTAAAAATATAATATACAGGAGAATTATTTGATTTCCTTTCAAGGGTTTCATTAATTATTAAATCCTCATACTCTATCGGACTATCATAATTATTTGCTTTTTCATAAAAACAATTCAACGCAATTTTTCTTGCTTCGTTTTTAGTAACCTCATCTGCATTTATAGTATTTATTCCTATGAAAAGGGCTATAACTACCAGAAAAAAACTTTTTTGAATACTCATGTTTTAAATTTTTAATTATATAGTTTAATCTTCAATGATAATATAGACAAGTGGCTGTAAAAATAGTTGCTTAATATATTAAAATTTCTTTCAAATGTCAAATATTAACTCGCTAACCGATGAATTCTCTTTCTTTATCCTTTTTAGTTTTACGTTAGGACATCTTCATTTATTTTATCATAAACCCTTTTCATCATTAACTCTTTTACCAAACTTCCAAATGATTTATTTTCAATTATTTTATCAAATATGTCTTGATTTTGGTCCATTCTTTCGATTATTTTATTCAAGAACATATCTTCAAAAGCATATTTAAAAGTATCTATTTTATTAGCTTTTGCTTGTGTTTGTAATTTATCGTCTTGAATTAATTCAGTTTCTATTTGTTCAAAGAATAGTTTATCCGCTTCTTCAAATTCAGTTCCGAATCTATCGTTTAGAACTTCAATTATTTCAGACAACTTTGCTTTTTCTTCTTTTGCTCTTTTTATTCCTGCTTCGCTTAATCCGTCTAATTCACCATCTTCGCCTTTTAATAAGTCTATTGAGCCTTCTTTTATTTTTTGCAATCGGTAATATTCCATTGCAATTTCATCTGTGAGTTGTAAACTATCTGATAACTCTCTTTTTGGAAGTTTTGTTTGTAGCAATTTCGCGTAAGCATAAAACTTTTCAAAATCAGGTTCTGTAAAAGGCATTATTTGAGCAAGAAAAGCGTAAAGGTTAGTCCAGGTTCGCAAGCTCTTTTTAAACTCATCTTTTTCATCTTCAGTTTCTATTGCTTTAAATCTGTCAATTGCAGGGTCAATATATGAATATAATTTTGCTTGTTGAGACGCATGGCCGTGCGTCTGTACTGAGCGAAAATAAATATTCGCAAAAGCATCAATTTCCGATTGCCAAAATATTTGTTTTTCGTCCAATTTTCCTTTTAAGTCAAAAAGATGATTTATTTCCGGTTCTTCGGCAACCATTGTTTTTTCATAATAAGGTTGGAATGAATTAAAAATTGTTTCTCTCTCATTCGCAAAATCCAGAACAAAAGTATCTTCTTTGCCCGGTGCTGTTCTGTTTAATCGTGAGAGGGTTTGAACTGCTTTAACTCCCGATAGTTTTTTGTCAACATACATTGTATGTAACATCGGTTGGTCAAAACCAGTTTGGTATTTGTCAGCTACAATTAAGATTCTGTATTCATTTTCATTGAAAACTTTTGGCAATTCTTTTTCGCCATAGCCCGTTAATTGAGGTTCGGAAACACCGTCCGGATAATTGTCATCAATTACACTTCCCGAAAAAGCCACTAAAATTTTTAATTCTTTTGTGTAAGAGTTTTCTTTTATGTATTGGTTAAAAGATTCAAAATATCTTTTAGCAAGTTTACGAGACGAAGTAACAAACATCGCTTTTGCTCTACCGCCAATCTTTTTGGCTATCACTTGTCTAAAATGCTCAATTACAATTTCTGTTTTTTGAGCCAAATTATGAGGATGAAAATTTACAAAATGACCGATTGCCCTTGCTGCTTTCTTTTTATTTAATGCAGGGTCTTCTTCAATGGCTTTTGAGAGTTTAAAATATAATTCATAGTTTGTATAATTCTCTAATACATCAAGTATAAAATTTTCTTCGATTGCCTGACGCATCGAATATAAATGAAATGGTTGTGGTTTGCCGTCTTTGTCATTCTCTCCAAAAATCGCAAGGGTTTTATATTTTGGAGTTGCCGTAAATGCAAAAAACGAAATATTATTTTGTTGCCCCCTTGCTTCGGCTGATTTTTCAATTTGTTCTCTTATAAAATCTTCCGTATCGTAATCGTTATCTTCATATTGAGACGATTCATGAATCGTCTCTACAGATAAAACTTCTTTCATTTTTTTGTGGGCTTCTCCACCTTGCGAACTATGGGCTTCATCAATAATTACTGCATATTTTCGGTCTGGTAAATCACCGACTTTGTCAAGAACAAATGGAAACTTTTGTAATGTTGTTATGATGATATGCGAACCGGAATTTATTGCATACGCCAATTGAGTGCTGTCTTTATCAATTTTTTGAACTACACCGGTTTTATGTTCAAACTGATAAATAGTATTTTGTAATTGTTGGTCTAAAACCCTACGGTCGGTAACTACAATTACGCTATCAAAAACTCGTACATCTTGCATATTGTGCAAACTCGATAAACGATAAGCCAACCAGGCTATTGAATTACTTTTCCCCGAACCTGCCGAATGCTGAACTAAATAATTTTTTCCTGCTCCTGTTTCTTTTGCATCGGCAGTCATTTTTCTAACAACATCCAATTGATGATAACGAGGAAAAATCATTTTTTCCTTTTTATATTGTTGATACGCATGACCATGCGTCTTTACATCAATCTCTTCAATTTGCAAATGGATAAATCTCTGAATAATATCCAACCAACTATCTTTTACTAATATTTTATTCCACAAATATTCTGTTTTATAACCATTTGGATTTGGAGGATTTCCTTTTCCTTTGTCGAAACCTTTATTAAACGGTAACCAAAATGTTTTACTACCATCAATTTTTGTGGTCATAAAAACTTCTTCATCATCAACGGCAAAATGGACTAACGAACGCTTCTTAAAAGCAAATAGCAATTCTCTGTTATCTCTTGTAGTTGCATATTGCTTTTTTGCATTTTCGGTGCTTTGACCTGTAAAATGGTTTTTAAGTTCAATTGTGGCAATAGGAACACCATTTAATGAAATCACTAAATCAACAGAATTTGTATTGCCTTTTTTTGAAGAATAATAAACCTGCCTAATTACTTTTAATTTATTTTTATCGTAAAGCTCTTGTGTTTCTATGTTTAGACCTGATTCGGGTTTGAAAAATGCCAATTTAAAACGAACACCATAATCAACAAAACCATTACGAATAACATCAAGACTGCCGCGCAAATCCATTTCTTTACAGATACGTTGAATAATACGATTATCTACATCATCACCGTGAATTGCCAATATTTTCTTCCAGTTCTTTGGTTGACTTTCTTGTAAAAATTTTAATACTTCATATTTGAACAATCCCAATTCCGGACTGTAATCAGGTGCATTGCCCTGTGTGTATCCGCCGTTATCAATTAGCGATTGAATGATTGCTGTTTCAAAAGTGTTTTCGGATGTTATTCTATTCATTGTAAAATTTATCTTTTTCCCAATCATTTGGATTGTTAATAATATATTTTGAAATTAGATTAAATGATTTTTCATTACGAATTATGTGGTCGTGAAAACGCGATTGCCATTCAAAATCGGCATGAATTTGTCTTGCGTTTTTTGTAACACCAATTTTAAAACCGCGGATAATTGATGCCAAATTTTTTGATTGTGGACCAAATTTGTTTTTTCGTGTTGATTGCCGTTGTTGTAGAGACGCAAAATTTTGCGTCTCTACGGTTACATTATCAACACGACCATCATCAATTTTATCAATTACGATTATCCCGTGAATATGATTTGGCATTACAACAAATGATTCCAATTTTACAAATGGAAAATGTTGCGGTATCTCTAACCAACATTTTTTTGCCATTTTGCCAATTTCGGATAATTTCATTTCGCCATCCGCAATATCGCCAAAATAATGTTCCCTGTTATTTGTGCAAATTGTTACGAAATATGCCGCATTCCATCCATAATCCCAATTTTGCAATCGGGTAGATTGAATACGATATTTATTTCTGTATTTATTCGTCATTTTTTTTTTGTTGAGGCCTAAAGTTTTGCATATTTACTATAAGTCAGTTACTTTAACCTT
>JAEINX010000198.1 GCA_016342645.1 Bacteroidales bacterium
ATTTAATTCGGTTTTTCCGGCATACCACAACATTTCAAATAATAATTCTAAAGCTTTTCTGTCGTTTTTACTTAAAGGGGCATTAATATCATATAAATATGTTTTTGCCTTAATATTTTCTAAACCTGATTTTTTAAGCCAATATTTCATATTCATAACATGGAAAATCGGGTCCATAGCGGAAGTAAATGGTGCATTTGCCGATGAAGTTGAGTTTAGTTTTGATTCAAGCAAGGGATAACCGGGCAAAAGTTTTTGTGATGTCCAGAAAAGTAATACTATTAAACCTCCGGGTTTTACTACTCTAAAATATTCACCAATAATAGGGGAGGGATTATTTGACGGGCAACCAAATTCTTTCGGTCCTGTCCACACTGTATCGCAGCTCCAAACCCAATCGAAGCAATTATCGGCAAAAGGCAATGATTTTACATCTCCTTCAATAAATTTTATTTTTTTATTTTTATTTTGAGCATATTGAATTAAATCTTTTGAAAAATCCAGTCCTGTTAAATCCCCTGATTCTCCAATGTTTTCATATAACAATTTTGTTATTTCGCCTATTCCGCAACCGGCATCCAAGCCTCTGCTTCCCGATGGTAATCCAAGTGAATTAATTATTTTTGAAAGCAAAGGCTTCCTGAAATCGTTTAAGCAATTATATAGTGATATTTCATTTTCCATTTTTGTTTCTTCTTTTAAGAAATAATTGGGATAAATATAGGAATTTTTATTTTACGGCATGCATTGTTGGTTCTAACATCGGGCATTTCATTTCTCCGGCATGCTTTGTTTCCCTGAACAATGGGCATTTCTTTTCTCCGATGTGCTTTGTTCCCCCGAACAATGGGCATTTCTTTTCTCCGATGTGCTTTGTTCCCCCGAACAATGGGCATCTTTTTTCTTCGGCGTGCTTTGTTCCCTCGAACAATGGATATTTCTTTTCTCCGGCATGGGTTGTTCCCCGGAAACAATGGCTTGCTTTTTTGTCGGGGATGGGTTGTCCCCCTTGACAATAAGTAAATTACGAATTTTGATAAGAAAACAACTTTGTATATTGTGATTTTATTTATATTTGGAGAAATTAAAGAACAGTAATTGAAAATGAAAAAGCATTCAATCATAATAATACTAATATTATCATCTTACAATTTATCGGCTCAAAGCATTGAAGATTTATCTTTTGGAACTGATACTACTTTTGAAGCGATGACCTGGAATATTGAGTGGTTCCCCAAGAACGGGCAAACTACCGCAAATTATGTGAGCCAAATTATCGAAGCTCTTGATGTCGATTTGGTGGCAATACAGGAAGTTGACGATACAATTTTGTTCAAACAAATGATCAATGGAATGAATGAATACGAAGGATATTTTAAATCATCCTGGTTTGCGGGCCTGGCTTACATTTACAAAACTGATGTAATCGAAATTAATGATATTTATGAAATTTACACAACTGAACCTTATTGGAGAGCATTTCCACGATCACCAATGGTGATGGAATTAAGTTTTATGAATGAGGATTTTATTATCATAAACAATCATTTTAAATGCTGTGGCGATGGAATTCTTAACCCTTATAACGAATGGGATGAAGAAACAAGACGTTTAGATGCAAGCAATTTGATAAAGCAATTTATTGATTCAAATTTCCCAAACAAGAGAGTAATCGTATTGGGTGACCTCAATGATGTTCTGACCGATGAGCCGGTTAATAATGTTTTTCAGCCATTTTTTGATGATGCCGGCAATTACTTGTTTGCCGATATGAATATTGCATTAGGAAACAGTTCAAACTGGTCGTATCCCACTTGGCCTTCACATCTTGATCATATTCTTGTTACCAATGAATTGTTTGATGAGCTTGAAAATGAGGGGTCAGATATTGAATGTATTAGAATAGACGATTATCTTTCTGGTGGTTGGTGGGAATATGAATCGAACATATCCGACCATCGTCCGCTTGCACTAAAAATTAAACCTGATCATGGTGCCGGAATCAATGAAATAAACACATCCGTATTGATTTTATCTAATTATCCTAATCCTTTTACAGATGTGACAAACATCTTTTTTAATCCGGTTCGGGAAAATACAAAAATTGAAATCTACAATTCAACAGGCCAAAAAGTGTATTCTGAAAACATTCCAAAAGGACAATCCTCGCTAATCTGGAATGCAGAAAGTTTTCCTAATGGAGTTTATTTTTCCATTCTTATTTCAAACAGAGAAGTAATTGGTTTTTCAAAAATGCTTCATGCAAGATAAAAGTGAAAGGGTAAGGGTAGTCTGAAAGTTAAGGTATGTTCAAGGCTTGAGGGAAAGGCTGCTAATGTGGAATAAGAGTTATTAAGTCTTCATTTATTTTCCAGTACCAGCTCCACTACCTTTTGTTTGTTTAACATCAGTTCCATTAATTCCATTGCTGATATTTCACCTTT
>JAEINX010000033.1 GCA_016342645.1 Bacteroidales bacterium
ATGAAGTTCATGTATCTACGACTTTTAAAAGTATTAGGATTCTTTGTTTTTTCGATAAAAAGGAATTAGTCGTTTTAACCAATTGCTTTCTTAAAAAAACGCTAAAGACTCCAAGAAAAGAAATTAAAATGGCTGAGAAATTAAAGATTGAATACTTGAACGAAAAATATGGAGGAAAATAAAATGAAAAACATTAGAGATTTTGAAGATATTTTAATAGAAAAATACGGAGAAAAAGGAACATCTTTAAGAGATAACTACGATACAGATTCTTTAGCTTTCAGACTTGGTGTTATGCTTAAAGAGGCAAGAAATGAGGCAATGATTACTCAAGAAGAATTGGCTCAAAGAACAGGAACAAAAAAAAGTTATATATCGAGAATTGAAAGAGGACAAAGTGATATTCAAATCTCAACTTATTATAAATTAATTGAAATCGGGTTAGGGAAACATTTAAACATCTCAATTGCATAAAAAATAATTTACATTCGGTAAGAAGTAGGTAGAATTATTTGGAACATCAGCATTAATTATTCTTAGTGTTAGACAATTATAAATTTTTGGAGAATAATATGTCTTTTTAGAGCTAGGGCAATATTTTTTAATTAAAATTTTATCATTATCCCTACGGTTGGCAAGATAGTTCCCGAATCGTTAGGGACTGATCTTAAAACATAATCGGTTCCTTGATTAACTGTTTTATAGGAACCATCGGGGTTTTTTTCTCTAATTATATAATCTTGGCCTTTATTTTTAAAATTAAGTATATTTTGAATATCAAGATATAGCATCAATGCCCAATTTTTAAAAAAATAATATTTATCAACTCTAACATCTAATTGATTAAAAGATTTGAAACGAAGTGAGTTGAGTTTGGAATAATTCAAATAGGGCCTCCCTTGGGCATCCCAGGCTTTTATATTTTCCGACAAATTTAAATCGTAAGGAGTATAAGGCAAACCTCCGACAAAGCGCCACTTGAAACCAAATTGCCAATTGCGTTTAAATCCTTGTGAGCCCGTTATAGTCAATAGGTTTCTACTATCCCACGATGAAGGAATTAATTTGCTTTTAATATTTGTAAAAAGACTTCTTACGAAAGTATAAGAAGCCAACAAAGTAAATTTTTTATAATTTACACGATTTAAAATTTCAAAACCCACTGCATGTCCTTTGCCTGTAAAAACTGCCGGCGAAGCACCTGCCACACTGCTATATTCTGCACCCTCATTTGCAAGGCTTGCACCGCTTGTCAAATCAATGGGATATTGAAAATAGTCTTTATAGAAGGCTTCGGCTGAGATTAATACTGAAGACGAAAATCTATGTTCGACACCAAAATTATAATGATTTGCACCAATAAATTCGGCAGTTTTTTTATTTACGAGAAAGCCGGAATTATTTCTGTAACCAAGCGTAGTGTATGCAGCTTGCTGAAAGTATCGGCCGATTCCGGCGTTTAAAAGCGTTAAATCGGAAATGGAATATGAAAACGATATTCGCGGCGAAAGTTGTTTAAGAGGATTGGTCGTATTATCGTTATAGTTATTGGCATCAGTTCTAATCCCAAATGATATCAACAATTTTTTATTAAAAAGGTTTTTTGAAGCTTGAGCCGATAAACCATACTTAAAAACATCAAGCCTTGTCAAATATTTAAAGTTTATCAGGCTGTCATTTGTAAATTCTTTTTGTGTGGTTGAATTATAATATTTTGCATACTCCAAGTTTAGCCCAAAATTATATTTTATCCCTTTATTATTTAAAACCAATTCATAACGAAATTTATTCTCGGCTTCGGTTGAGTGGTAGTCAAAACTTTTTTCAAGACTTTCATTATTATCGGGATATTTATAAAATTCATTATTAAGCATATTTCTACTTAACACTATTGTTTGAAATCCCTTTTCAAAAAAATGTTTATAAACCGCTCCGAAAGTATAACTCCATTGATTGTTAACAGGAATTTGGCTCAAAATATATTCTTGAGAGGCATCCGGATTTTTTATATTCTTATTTAAATCGAAATGATCTAATGAGCCTATACTAATAATTGTCAATTGGTTTTTAGTATTAATATTTGATTTTATTTTCAATTGATAATCGCTAAAAGTGGGCAAAAAAGGTAGATCAAGTGCCGAAAACAGAAATTTCAAATACGACCTTCGTACCGAAAAAATATAATTGGTTTTTTTCCCTATCGGCCCGTCTATGGTGAAGGCTGCTTCGCTGGCGCCAATTGAAAATTGATAATTAGTTTTGTCGCGGCTACCTTCTTTTTGTCTAAAGTCGAAAATACCGCTTAAAGCATTATATTTGTTTGCAGGAAATGAACCTGAATAAAAATCGACCGACTGAATAAAATCGGCATTAATAATTCCGATAGGGCCTCCTGAAGCTCCCTGAGTTGAAAAATGATTTAAGACAGGTATCTCTACGCCGTCAAGAAAAAAGCGGTTTTCGCTTGGGCCACCTCCGCGGATGATTATATCATTTCTATAAGCAGGTGTTGAGCCTACTCCCGGAAACGATTGTATAACCCTTGAAATATCTCTATTGCTGCCCGGATTTCCCTCAATTTCTTTTATTCCTATACTTTGCATTGCCAGAGGTGCTTCGGGTTTTTTTGCGAAAGGATCGATCCCGACAATTACTTCCGAAAGAACTTCTTCCGAGATGTCCAGGCTGATTTCAATAAAAGGAATATTGTTATTACTGACGAAAATGTCGGGGCTGATCGTTGTTTTATACCCTATAAATGACACTCTGAGCTTGATATATCCGGGTTGTAATCCGCCAATTTGAAAACTTCCGTCAGCATTGCTTATAGTTCCCTTTTTAGTTCCAACAACAATAATATTTGCGAAAGGAACAGCTTCATTATTGCTTGCATCCGTAATCCGGCCTTTTACCTCTGCCGATTGGCTCGCCAAAATGGATGAAAACAATAATGCAATTATTGTGAAAAGAAAATATTTAATTTTCATTTTATTTATCAATTCTATTTGCTGCTTTATTCAATTTTAAATAATTAATACGTATTTTTACAAACTTAACAAAAATTTAATACATAATCGAATTTTGCATTATTATGGCTAATATTTTAATTACAGGAGGAACAGGTTTAATTGGAAAGGCAGTTTGCAACTTATTGAAAAGTAAATCATACAATGTTGCAGTTTTGTCAAGAAATAAAGAGGTTGAAGGAGTAAAATCGTTTTATTGGGATTACCAAAATGGGATATTAGATGAAGAAGCGATAGAATTTGCCGATGTTATTGTTCATTTGGCCGGCGAAAATATTTCAAATAAGCGATGGAATAAAACCCAAAAACAAATAATATTCGACAGCAGAATTAAAACTGCTGATTTGCTTTTTGCAAAAACCGAAAAAGCAAAAAGCAAACCGCATGGCTTTATCTCAACATCGGCCATAGCATATTACGGGACCGAAACTTGCGATAAAATTTTCACTGAAAACGACGGGCCGGGAGAGGGTTTTTTGCCGCAAACTGTTATGGCTTGGGAGAAAAGTGTTGACAAATTTTCTAAACTCGGTATAAGAACCTTAAAGTTTAGAACCGGAGTCGTGTTGTCAAAAACCGGAGGTGCTTTTGAAAAAATGTCGGCTCCCGTAAAATTGGGCTTGGGAGCAGCTTTGGGAACAGGCAAACAATATATTCCTTGGATAGAAATTTCAGATTTGGCAGAAATGTTTTTGTTTGCAATTGAAAACAATAAGTTAAACGCTGTTTATAATGCTGTTGCTCCCAATTATATTAACAATTATGATTTTATGAAAATTCTTGCTTCCTCAATGAATAAAGCTTTATTTATGCCAAATATACCGGCATTCATTATTAAATTGTTATATGGCGAAATGTCGGTAATACTTTTGGAGGGAAGCAGAATTTCTTCTGAAAAAATTCAATCGGCTGGTTTTGATTTTAAGTTCAAAAATGTTGAGGATGTTGTAAAAGGATTTTTCAGTTGAGATTAATAATTTTTCAACTTAACTTGTGGTCTTATTTTTTGGGAGTATTATATAGAACCTTATTAGACTAAGAATAATTGCTCATCGTTCTCATTTTGTTTAAATATTCTCGTTTCATTAAATTATAAAATTCTGACAAACAATTTTTAATAAACCTTTTTCAAAAAGTTAAGAGGAAAAACCAAACTTAAAACAAAAAACTTGAAAATTCTTTTTTTAAGATACTCGCATCATCAGTAATTAAGAGTCTGATATTTTAGCTTTTATAGCTTTACAATAATAGAATTCAAAAAAACTTTAAATTAATTCAAATAGTTTTTAACATTTTTTTTAATTATTATGTGAATCATCTGTCTGTTTATCTTATTATTATCTTGTCATGAGTCAATACTTGTAACAAAATGTTAATAATTATTAATTTTTTAAAAAATAAATAATATATATTTTTGTACTTAAGAAAAATATTGAAAATTTTTATTAAACACTAAAATTAATTGCTTATGAAAAAAACAAACAAATTATTAATGATTGCAGCATTAGTATTATTCTCTGTTGCAACTTTCGGACAAAGCGTTACAACTGCAGGTATTACCGGAAAAGTTACTGATGTCGAAGGTGAAGGTTTGATTGGGGCAACCATTATGGTTGTTGAAGAGTCAACAGGAACAATGTATGGTACAATTACAGATGTAAAAGGTTACTATCGTATTCCAAATATGAATATTGGTGGACCTTATAAAATTACTTTTTCTTATATAGGTTTTAAACCCTTTGAAAAAGATAATGTTTATCTTACTTTAGGCCAAACACTGAGAATTAATTCAACTTTGAGTGAGACAGAATTAGAATTGGAAGGTGTTGAAGTTATTGCCTATACGAATGATATTTTCGATGGAAACAGAACCGGTGCTGAAACGGTTGTGTCAAAAGGCGAAATTCAAGAAATGCCCACATTAACAAGAAGTTTATCAGACTATATTAGATTAACTCCTCAGTCTTCAATAACCGGAGGAGGTGGAATATCTATTGCCGGTATGAATAATAGGTATAATACTATTTCTATTGATGGTGCTGTTAATAATGATGTATTTGGATTAGCCGCTTCCGGAACAAATGGAGGCCAGACAGGTGCAACGGCAATTTCTATGGATGCAATTGATGAATTTCAAATTGTTCTTGCTCCTTACGATGTTAGACAAGGTGGCTTTGCAGGAGCAAGTATCAATGCTGTTACGAGAAGGGGAACCAATAATTTTGATGGTTCAGCATATTTTTTATATAGAAACCAAAATTTCGCCGGTAAAACTCCGGGTAAAATTGAAGTTGATGAGAGAAAAAAACTCGAAGATTTTACAGCTAAGACTTATGGTTTAAGAATTGGAGGCCCAATAATCGAAAACAAATTATTCTTCTTCTTAAGCGCTGAGTTTCAAAGAGAGGAAACTCCGCAACCTTACAACCTTTCAGAATATAAAGGAGACACAGATTTAGAAGGTTTAAATTCATTGGCAAATAAAATAAGATCATACGGATATGATCCGGGTAGCTTCCTTGATAAAATAGTTAAGCTTAATAGTGATAAAATTCTCGCAAGAATTGATTGGAATATTAATGAGCATCACAAATTAATGCTACGACACAGTTACGTTAAAAGTACATCAACTGATCCTTATAGATCATCGACCACACAAATATACTTCAAAAATTATGGAGAGTATTTCCCAAGTACAACCAATTCATTTGCTGCTGAATTAAAAAGTAATTGGAATAAATGTTCTAATGACTTAATTATAGGCTATACTACTGTTAGAGATAATAGGGATCCGATTGGCGATAAATTTCCTGCTGTTCAAATATATGATGGGCAAGGAACTATATTTTTTGGCTCAGAACCTTATTCAACAGGTAACCAGCTTAATCAGGACATTCTTACTATTAATGAAAACTTTACATTATACAAAGGAGCTCATACTGTAACATTTGGTGCTACAGGTGAACTTAGCAAAACATATAATTTATTCATGCGTAAAGCATTTGGTGAATACAGGTTTGCTTCGTTAGACGATTTCCTTAACAATGAAACAGTGTCTGCTTTACAATATGAAAGAGGATATTCATTGATAGATGATATTGTTGGTGACGGTTCAGCAGCAGCAGCTGATTTTCGCACTTTGAAAGTTGGATTACACATTCAAGATGAATGGTTACTTAACGACAACTTCAAAATTACTGCGGGTGTAAGATTTGAAGTTCCATATTATTTAGATCAACCAAACGCACATGGGTATGAATCTGTATGGAAAGGATTTAATGATACTACCTTAGCTAAAATCGAAGCTTATGGCTATAACATGCAAGGAGCTGAAGCG
Source organism: Bacteroidales bacterium (assembly GCA_016342645.1). Lineage (GTDB taxonomy): Bacteria > Bacteroidota > Bacteroidia > Bacteroidales > JAEINX01 > JAEINX01. Next base: position 6,364 of record JAEINX010000033.1, read on the forward strand.
GGTAAAATGCCTAAATCACAACTGATGATTAACCCAAGACTTGGATTCAACTGGGATGTTAAGGGAGATCAAACATGTCAAGTTCGTGGAGGTATTGGAACTTTTACAAGTCGTTTGCCACTTGTTTGGCCTGGTGGAGCATATACCAATAATGGTGTAACTGTCGGTGGAGTATATTATAAGAGCTCATGGGGATTACCAATTATGTTTAGGCCTAAATGGAATAACCAATACACAGCTCAAGATTTTGGACAAACTGATCCAATACCATCCGGACAAATGGACCTTTTTGCTAAGGATTTCAAATACCCACAAATACTCAGAACAAGCCTTGCTGTTGATAAAAAATTGCCATGGGGATTAACCGGTACTGTTGAGGCAATATATACAAAAATCATTAACAATGTGCTTTATGAAAATGTAAATGAAACACCGGCAGATGGTGATTACTTAACCGGTACACCTGATCACAGGCCAATTTATCCGGGGTCTAAAATTGAATCTGCTTACACAAGAATTATTCTCGGTACAAATACAAATTTGGGATATGCTTATGATTTAACATTCCAATTATCTAAACAAGAAACTAAAGGTTTTTCAGGAAGTATTGCTTATACCTTTGGTCGTTCAATGGGAGTTAATGATGGTACTTCATCACAAAACTCATCACAATGGAGATATATGGAGAATGTTAAAGGTCTAAACCATCTCAGTCTTACTTATTCAGACTTCGATCTTGGATCTAGAGTTATCGCATTCTTAGCATACCGTAAAGAATATGCAAATCATTTTGGAACGTCTGTAAGTTTATACTTTAATGGAGAATCAGGACAAAGATATTCTTATGTTTACAATGATTATGGTGATTTAAACGGTGAAGGAGAAAATGCAGGTAACCTAATTTATATTCCAAAAACTCAAAACGATATTACTTTGGTTGATATTGGTGCTCCGGGTGATGAAGATTATGTTTCGGCAGACCACCAATGGAATAATTTGAACTCTTTAATTGAAAGCGATAAATACCTCAAAAATCATCGTGGTGATTACGCAGAAAGAAATGGTGCAAGACTACCATTTGTTGGCACATTCGATCTAAGAGTAGCTCAGGATTTTTATATAAATGTCGGTAAATCCGTCAATACCTTACAAGTGTCTTTTGATATTTTCAACTTTGCTAACTTTTTAAACAAAGATTGGGGCACAAAAAGATATATAACAAATGATGCCTATCAATTAATCCAATTTAAAGGATTTGAAGATGATGGCACTACTCCAAAATTTAATTACACCGGACCTACTGATGTTGATGATATTTATAGTATTGATGATGCCGGTGTGTTTAGCTCAAGATGGCAAGCACAAATTGGTATTCGTTACATCTTCGGAAAACAATAATCTGACAAATCAGAATAATAAAGGCCGCTTCATACGAAGTGGCTTTTTTTTTGTATTTTTGAAAAAAATAATCTAATGAAAAAGCATAATAATCTAACTTTTTTTAGTATAATTTTAATTTTAATATTGGGTTTTACCTATTCTTGTAAAAACTTAAAGCAAGCAAAAGAGGAACCTTATGTTGTAATGCTTTCTGTTGACGGTTTTCGGTGGGATTACCCCGATAAAGTCCCAACTCCAAACCTTGATTATATTGCCGAAAACGGTGTTAAAGCAAAATCATTAAAGCCCTCATTCCCGACAAAAACCTTTCCAAATCATTATTCCATGGCAACGGGTTTATATCCCGATCATCACGGAATTGTCTTAAATAGTTTTTACGATGAAGAAATGGATAAGTATTATGAAATACGAAATCGTGAAGCAGTTGAAAACCCTGATTTCTATGAAGGAGAACCAATTTGGGTTACAGCAGAAAATCAGGATGTAATCTCGGCTTCATATTTTTGGGTGGGTTCGGAAGCTGCCGTAAACGGTGTTAGCCCGACTTATTGGAAAAAGTACGACCATTATTTTCCTTTCGAGCAAAGAATAGATAGTGTAATTGCATGGTTACAACTCCCCGAAAAAGAAAGGCCTCACTTAATTTTATGGTATATTCACGAACCCGATAATATTGGCCATCGTTTTGGCCCCGACAGCAAAGAAATTGAAAATTGTGTTGTTTACCTTGATAGCTTGATTGGAGTTTTTATTACAAAAATCGAAGAATTACCTTATAATGATAAAATTAACATAATAGTAACTTCCGATCATGGAATGTGTTCTATAAGTAAAGATAGAACTGTTTATTTACAGGATTATGTTGATAAGAAATGGATTGATATCATTCAAGGATATAATCCTAACTATAATATCAAAGCAAAAGATGAATTTTATGATACTTTATATGCAGTTCTAAAAACTATTCCTCATATTAAAGCATGGAAAAATACCGAAGTTCCCGAAAAATTTCATTACGGAACTCATCCTCGGGTGATGGATTTTGTTGTACTTGCCGACAGTAGTTGGAGCATTCGTCTTGAAGGTGAAAAAGCAAAAGACGGAGGAACTCATGGTTACGATAATACTAATACTGATATGCATGCGATTTTTTATGCTTATGGTCCTGATTTTAAAAAAGGATATTTTCAGAATACTTTTAATAATGTTGATCTATATCCTTTGATTGCAAATATTTTGGATTTAGAACCTGCGAGAATTGACGGGAAATTTGAGAATGTTAAAATGATGTTGGTTGAGTAAAATAAGGAATATGGGAAATAATGGTAAATCAATTAATTGAATTTATTGTATTTTTGTAATAAATTAGAAAATTAGAATTATGCATCAGAATCAGCTAAATACTGAACAAATACAACAGTTATTAAACCCTCTAATTATTTCCGGTATTTATAAAAACCAAGTAAGTGCTTTAAATGATATTATCCTTGAATTCATAAAGAACAAACTTAAGGCATATAAAACAATAATAGAAAAGCTTGAACTCAAATATAATATAGACTTTAATGGTTTTACCATTAAGATAAAAAATATTGCATCCATAACAGAGGAAGATGACTGGATGGATTGGAAAGCTGCATTAGAAATGAAGGAAGCATGGTCTAAAACTCTAAAATCTGTGATGAAAAATGCAAATTGATATTGAAGAAATTCTACAATATTTAATATCAAAGAATATTGTTTCACAGATAATTGAGGTTTTTTCTGATGAAACAGTAAATAGAGGGTATTATAAAATTCTTTGCAAATTAATACCCTCTGACTATAAGTTACAAATAAAATGGATTAATACACCTGAAAATTTCATTTATTCATATCAATTATTTTCCAACACGCATTTATTAAGATGGGATAATTCACCACATTTTCCAGATATAAGCACTTTCCCTCATCATTTTCATGATATTAATGAAAAAATAAAACACTCAATAGTTTCAGGTAAGGATATAAAAACTGATCTGGATATAATATTTAAAAAAATAATAGCGTTTATTGATAATGAGTTGACAAAATAATACACTCAAATATTTATATCGTAAAATTTTTAAAAAGTAATTAAATGTCAAACGAACCAATAATCAAACTCGAAAATGTTTCGGTTTTTCAAAAGAAAATATTGATACTTACAAGGGTGAGTTTACAGATATTTCCCGGAGAATTTGTTTACATAATCGGAAAAACAGGAACCGGCAAAAGCAGTTTGTTAAAAACTTTATATTCTGAAATTCCATTAATGGAAGGCGAAGCAATCGTAGCTGGCTACGACTTGAAAAAAATTAAAACTAAGGAAGTTCCATTCCTACGCCGAAAACTTGGAATTGTTTTTCAGGATTTTCAACTACTCATCGACAGAACCGTAAATGATAATCTTTCTTTTGTTTTGAAAGCAACCGGTTGGAAAAATAATGCTCAAATTCAGGATCGCATTCAGTTGGTTTTACAAAAAGTTGGCATACCGACAAAAGGTTTTAAAATGCCTCACCAATTATCAGGTGGCGAGCAGCAAAGAGTTGCAATTGCAAGAGCTTTACTTAATGATCCTGAAATTATTCTCGCCGACGAGCCAACCGGTAATTTAGACCCTGAAACATCTCAGGGTTTGATGAAACTGCTTTTTGATATTAGTGAATCGGGAAGAGCAGTCCTGATGGCGACCCATAATTATTCTATTATACAAAAGTACCCGGCAAAAATATTGAAATGTGAAGATGGAAACGTTATTTTTTCAGGAAATGAGACTAAGTAAACGGGCAACATTCACACTGTTTGAATAATGTTTTTGAAGTTTTTCTTTTCGTTTTTCTACCTGCGAAACATCAAATTCCATCAAAAACAATTTCTTAATTCTTTCTATTAGTTCATCTGCCGAATTTGACTTAAAACAGAGGTCATCAAGGCCCGTACCATTCAACATTTCATTATTAACCAAACAAAACCGTCCATTGTATAAAACATTTAAAAGCTTAAGTTTTAAACCCGTAGCTTGAAAAGTAACTAAAACATTTATATGGGCTTCTCTGATCAATTCAAACATCTTCTCGTCTGGAGGATTTGAAATTAACTCTACATTTTCGGTTTTATCAACAAGTTTTACAATATTTTGAGGAGGATTTGAACCTGCTATTATTAATTTAAAATCAAGATATTTAAAAACCTCATTAATTAAAAATGATGCAGCATAAGCATTTTCGGGCACTTCGATATTTCCGTGATATAAAGCATATTTTCCTTTTCCGGGTTTAACATCAAAAGTATTGTTCGCATGAAAGCTCGGTAAAAAATATATTTTACTGTTTTTTTTAAAATTCTTTTTCAAATAATCCGTATCATGCTGTGAAACAACTAACATTATCGAAGCATGTTTTAAAATGTATTGATAAACTCTAAGTTTTAATCCCTCAGATAGAAAATATATTTTTTTAAATATATTTTTTTCTACTTTGTATAAATTATAATAATATTTATGTTCAATATTGCTTTCACGATAAATTTTTACACGGTTTTTCAGTCGCTTATCACTAATTGCATAGCAAGAATGCAAACCTTCAAACAAGATCGGATAATCATCCTTAAGCAAATTCTTTATCATCTCCTCCGAACGACGGCTTTTAACAATATAAGGTTTCATACTTAAACCTGACAAAAATCCTAACTTTCGTTCGTAATAATACACCTTCGAGCAATATTTTTCAAGGATAGGGGCACGGTCCCGGCCCGGATACTCAAAACAATGTAGAATAATATTTATTCCCTTTTTATGAAGCGAAATTAATTTATAATAAACATCAATTACACCTCCGTAATTCGGTGGGTAAGGAATATCAAAAGCAACGATATGTAAAGAGTTATTTGGGAAGATGATTTTCATTATTTATCTCTGAATATTTCTTCCATAGGAATTCCTTTAAGAATTCCTGCTCTATGGGTCTTAAGTCTTTTTTCTGATTCTTCTGCCCAAATCTCATCAATTTGTCGATCAGGTTCATCAAGGCTATTCAACAAACCTTCAATGAACATAAATCGATCTTCGGGTTTAAGAGCCAATGCTTTGCCTAATATTTCCTTACCACTCATGTAAATATCAACTTTTATAATTAATATATCATATTTTACCAACTACAAAAATACGTAAAATTTCCGAATTCAATAACAGGCTCTTTTGTAAACAATTACTTACCATCACTTTTTCTAAATTTAGAATATACTTTTATTAATATTTTTTCTTCATTCTCCCAACAAAGTTCTTTAGCGGCAATTTTTGCATTTGAGGAATATTCTTCAAGTTTTTTCTTATTTCTTAATAACTCATTAAGTTTTTCAGCAACATGTTTAACATCACACTTTTCAATGGCTTCACCTATATTGTATTTTTTTATTATTTTGCTTGTTTCGGGAAAAGGTGATATCAAAACAGGTAAGCCTGCTTGAATATAATCAAAAAATTTGTTTGGCAATGAATAATAATAATTTAAGCCCAAATTTTCCTCCAGTGTGATTCCAATTGTACCAAGTTGTGTATAGGCTTTAAGTTTTTCCAAAGGTATTCTGCCTGTGAAGATAATCTTGTTTTGAAGATTTAGTTTAATTGAATAGTCTATCAACTCTTGTTTGATGTCTCCATCACCAATTATTAGCAATATAGCATTGTCAATGTATTGCATAACTTCAATGGCCAATTCCAATCCTCTACCCATGTTTAGCGAACCTTGGTATAAGATCACATTTTTGTTATTTGGCAATTTTAAGGAAGGAGGCCCTGTGATTGAATCAGTTTTTGATAGAAATGGAACATTTCGTACAACCTTAAAATCCTTACCGTATTTGCTATTATAGATATCTGCAATTCCATCACTAACTGTGTATCCGGTTTTTACATTTGGCATAAGCATTTTCTCAAGACAAAGCCATATTTTTTTAATTTTAGGTCGATTCTGAAGTTCAGGAACTTCGGGAAAGTATTCATGGCCATCAAAAACAAGCGATATATGTTTTAATTTATTTGCTAAATGATTAGCAAGTAATGTATCCAAATCATTTGAAACCAAAAGATCTACTTTATGAAAAAGAAGATAAAGGAACAACCTGATGTTGTATTCGGCATAAAAAAACGGCCCTTTTTGAAAAAGTAAAAGCATTCGCTTCATTTTATACTTTCTCTTTTTAAGAGGAAGGCTATCCTTTTTTTTTCTTCCTACCAGAGTAACATCCCAACCAAGTTTAACTAAAGTATTTGACACTTTATCAACTCTTTGATCGGTTGACAAATCATTAGTAACTGAAATTATTACTCTTTGCATTTTTCTATTTCAACCATTTAGTATTTTTTGTTTACAAAAGTAGTTGATTTTTTGCATAATTTGACTTAATTATTTACTTGAAAAAATAACGTAAATACGGTATTTACAACTGGTTTTCATTATAGTAATTTTGCTTTTTTTAATTAGTAGTTTATGGATTCTTATTACTATTAAGAAATTTTTTAACATAAACAATTTAAAGGATCCTAATTAAATTTTTATATAATGAAAAAAGAATGTTTTTTTGCAATCCTAATTTTTTTTATTGGGAGTTTAGTTTTTCAATCGTGTAAAAGAGAAGGATGTACAAATCCAAAAGCTGAGAATTATGATTTGAAAGCAAAAACTGATGATGGGTCTTGCGTTATTTGTGGATGTACAAATCCAAACGCAATAAATTATGATTCTGAGGCAACAAACGATGATGGCTCATGTATAATTTATGGTTGTACAAATCCAGACGCAGATAATTACAATCCTGATGCAACCACAGACGATGGTTCATGCATAATTAAGGGTTGTACAAATCCAGACGCAGAAAATTATAATCCTGATGCTACAGAGGATGATGGTTCTTGTATAATATATGGTTGTACTGATCCTAATGCATTAAATTACAACCCTGAAGCTACAGATGATGATGGAAGTTGTACTTATAACGATCCTAAAGGAGAAGGAGTTTTTTGGGTAGATACCGATTATGGTATTGGTACTATTAGTGTTTATGTTGAAGGAACATTTGAAGGAAAAATTACAAGTTTTTATTCAACTGGAACTCCAGATTGTGGAGCTTCAGGTTGTGTAACCATCGAACGTGATCCGGGCTCATATTCTTTTTATGCTGAATCACAACTCGGAATTTATTGGAATGGTTCAATAACAATTTCAAGCGGTGGTTGCAAGAGGATGAGATTATATATTACTAAAGAAGGAAAATCATCAATCTCAATTAATGAAGAAGTAGTAAATTCTTTTGTTACTCCTTTTGAAGAAATTATGAAACCTATATAATAAAGAAATGAAAATAAAAAGATATTTTTTGTTTATCGTATTGTTATCAATATTATATGGATGTAAAAAAGACGATAATGACTCATTAAAAGGTTACAGCGATTTCTGGGGGATCTCTCCAAAATACTGGCCTATTGAGATAGGAAATAAATGGGGGTATATTGATAAAAAAGGCAAAGTTAAAATTGAACCACAGTTCGATGATGTTGGGTGGTTTTGTTTTAATATGGCTGCATATAGAAACAATAACCTTCTCGGCTATATCAATGATAAAGGAGAAATTGAAATATTTGCACAGTACATTGAATGCGGACAGTTCACTAGAGAAGGATTAGCTAAAGTTAGAAATCAAAAAAATGACTATGGCTACATTGATAAAAAAGGTATAGTTAAGATTGGATTTCAGTTTGAATATGCCTTAAGTTTTCATGATGACATGGCTATAATTAAGAATAACAACCTATTTGGAGCTATAAATAAAGAAGGAGAAATTGTTATTAAGCCGATATATGAAGATATGTATTATTATTCGGAAGGGCTTGCACGTGTTTCATTAATAAATGAAAAATCAGGTTTTATTGATAAAGATGGGAAAATTGTAATTCAAGCTATTTATGATGATGCCGGTTATTTTTCAAATGAAATGGCATGGATTCGTATTGAAGAAAATTATGGCTATATTGATAAAACAGGCAAGATAGTAATCAGCCCTACATATTCAAATGCAAAAGCTTTTTGGGAAGAAAAAGCAGCGGTAAAAATTTCAGATAAGTGGGGCTATATTGATAAAAATGGCAAATTAGCTATTCCTCTTGTATTTGATGAAGCCTATTATTTTTCCGATGGTGTTGCTTGTGTAAAACAAAATGATTACTATGGTTTTATTGATCATAATGGCGATTATATTATTCAACCCCAATTTAAAAATACTGATGAATTTTATAACGGTATTGCTTGGGTAATGTTTCAAGATAATTCATGGGGATATATTGACAAAGAAGGTAAGATAATTTGGAAATATTCGAGTGAGTTAAAAGAAAAATCAATGTATAAAAATTCAGAAAATCGTTCAGAAAGAATGCTTTTAAATAATTAATAAAATAACATGTTATGAAAATTAAATTACTTTTAGTTTTAGGATTGTTTGTGTTTTCAAGTGCATTTGCACAAGTAGAAAAAGGGAATTTAGGAATTGTAAATAGTGCATATTTTGGCTATGTTTCCATGACAAGCCAACCGATATATGATGGGGACTCTGATAGTGATGAGAAAACTACTACTCAGCAACTCAGCATAAATCCAGTTATAGGATATTTTGTTATTGATAACTTAATGATAGGAATGTCAGTGGCCTATACCACAAAAAAAATAAAATATGATGGTGAATGGTCGGATCCTGAAACATCAAGCATAATTGCAGTTAGTGGGGACTATTTTTTTGGAAAAAACAAAGCAAAACCATTTCTGGAAGCAGCTATAGGATATCGGACATTATCAATTGGGAATAAAGATGAAGATGCATTTAGTGGTTTATCCTTTGGCGGTGGAGCAGGGCTTTGCTATTTTATAAATAAAAATATAGGTGCAAATATTGGTTTTGGATATTTAATATCAAAGCTTAAAAACAAATCTGATAAAAAATTTCATTACAATAATAAAGATCTGTCATTTAGATTAGGTTTTATCTTTACTATCAATACAATTAAATCAAATTCTAAGAAAAACAAGAATAATTCAATTTAATATATTTTTAGTTACATACATTTATTTTTGAAGGCTGTCTTTTATTTCGGATAGAAATGATATAAGATAGCCTTTAATTAATCATTATAATTACAACTTAATAAAGCCCTCCTTATACGCTTTCACAATTGCCTCCACACCACATCTTACATGTAATTTTTTGTATATATTTTTCACATGTGTATCAACTGTATTGAAAGTAATATTAAGTATATCGGCAATTTGCTTTTTTGGGAAACCTTCAGCCATGAGCATCAATATTTCTTTTTCTCTTTTTGTGATTTTTACTTTAGAGAACTTCTTTTTTCTGAAGAATTGAAGAAGCATTTGGGCAATAGATGGACTAAAATAACTTCCACCTGAAATGATTTCATCAATTGCATTTTTAAATCGTTTTTCGGGTTCGCCTTTTAATAAATACCCGCAAGCTCCTTTTTTCAAAGAGTTAAAAACTTTTTCCTCGTCATCAAATATTGTCAACATGGCTATTTTTGCCTCCGGGCAGTATGAAAGTATATCTACAATACCTGAAATCCCGTCCTTTCCGGGCAAACCGATATCAAGTATCACCAAATCAATTTTTTTACTATTATTAAAATATTCTAAAGCTTCTTCAAGAGAATGAAAGCATGAATCTACTTCAATGTTTTCAATTGAATTAAGAAGTTCTTCAACTTCATTACAATATTCAATATTATCTTCGATTATTATTGCCTTTAATTTCATTTTACAAATTTATATTAATAATTACCTCAGTTCCTTTTTCGGATGAAGTATTTATCAATAATTCTCCGTTCATATCATTAACTCTTTTTTTAATGCTTTCCATTCCGGTCCCCTTCGGTTTTTTAAGCATCCCGCAACCATTATCCTTAACTACAATTTTTACTGTTGATCCTGTTTTTGTTAAAATTATTTCGGTATAATTGGCTTTTGAGTGTTTGGCAACATTATTTACAAGTTCTTTAATAATCAGGTAGGAGTTGTTAAGAATTTCTGATGGGATATCTTTTCTAAAAAACTCATCGTCAAGTTTAATTTTATATTCGATATCATTATGAGTACGAACAATATAATCTGTAAGCCTTGTTTTAATTTTTTTCGGGCTGTCGTTTTCAGGTTTCATAAACCAAATAATATCTCTGATTGACTCAACTGTCCGATTACTTAAAACCAAAATATCATTACCGACTTTTTTTGCTTTTTCATCATTAAAACTCTTTCCAGACATTTTTTGCCCGATTAAATGAATGCTGCTAATATTGGAACCTATTTCGTCGTGCAAATCATGAGCAAGCTTGGTACGAATAGCTTTTACTCTTTTTGCGTTTCTGTGCCTATTCCATAATATTGCAAGAAGAATACTTACAATTATAAAAAAAACAGCAATTTTAAAAATTAAAGTTGCCCAAAAAGGTGGTTTAATAAAAACTGGTATGTGTGTGGTGCTGCTATTCCATTCATCCGGTATTTTTGTTGACTTAAGTCTGATTTTGTATTTTCCATGTGGAAGGTTAGAAAAAACTATATTCCTCTGTTTACCCAAGTCTATCCATTCATCATGTAGAGGGTCGATTCGATAAGAATAATGAATTTTTTCCTGATCAGAAAATTCAGGGCTGACAAAATCAATTGAAAATAAATTCTCAGTCAAATAGCTAATCTCTATACATTTATTAGTATCAGGGAATGCATATTTTCTATTGGTTCCATGAATATGAAATTCGCTAATTACTAATTCATTTATACTATCAGTTTTAAGAAGGCTGTCGGGATTAAACATAGAAATTCCTTCCTGAGTTCCAAAATACATATTCCCTTTATTATCTTTACAATATGCTCCAAAACTAAAAGCATCGTAAACCAGCCCATCTTTGGTGCTAAAATTTCTAAAGGTTTCATTTTCCGGATTAAAGCAACTTAAACCATTATTTGTTGATAACCAAAGATTGCCCATTTTATCCTCAAGAATACCAAAAACAGCATCATTGCAAAGACCGTTTGAGGTGGTGTAAATTTTAATTTCATTTGTTTTTGTATTGATTTTATTCAAACCTCCACCAAAAGTTCCTGCCCAAAGAATTTCATTACTATCTTCAAATACACAAAAAACAGTTTTGCAGGAAATAGTATTCTTCTCCCCTGATTTATGTTTGTATGATTTTAAAATATTTGCGTTTTCATCAATCATTAAAACTCCACCTTCAGTTCCCAAAAAATAGTTGCCATTTTTAGATTGAATAATATCAAAAATTAAACTTTCATCAGTAATATCATTTTTATTCCCGAGCAGAAAAGTCTCAATAGTTTTATTATCAGAGTATTTAATCAAACCACCCATGGCGCAAAACCATGTATTTTTATCTTTGTCGATGAAAATATCCCTTACATACAAATCATAATTTTTAATTTTTTTATTGTAAAATGAATCCAATTTTTGTGTATAATGATTATACCTGAAAATTCCATTATATGATCCTTTATGAAAGCTTCCTATCCATAGTGTAGAATCGGTATCAGGCAAAACAGATTCAATTATTAATTCATTTTCGGTAAAATTATTTAAATGAAATTTTGTTTTGTTCTCTTTAATATCTATTTGAACTAAACCGCCATCTCGTGTTCCTGCCCATATATCTCCGGTAAATTCATCAAAACACATACCTCTGATGAAGTTGCCGCTAAGTTGATGAGTTGATGAATTCGATTTTGAAAAATTCTTAAATCTATTTTTGTTTTTAGAATAAAAATTAATACCGTTTTGTTCGGTTGTTATCCAAATATTTTTATTTTTATCTTCATAAATTCTTCTTGTCGATACACCTTTAAAAGACTCTCGACGATTAGGTTGTTGTTGTATATGATCTAATTTATTACCATGTATATCGAAAATTATGACACCCATAGTGCTTGTACTAACCCAAACATTTCCCTCAATTTCAGTAAAATAAATAAAATGAAAGTCATTATTTTTTTCTAAGCTGTCAATTTTAACAATTTTTACCGAATCATTATTATCAATAATAGCCAGGTCGTATGATTTATTAGCATCTAACTTATTTAACCAGATTTTAGCGAATTTATCTACAAAAAAATATTTTGAATTAAATATATTGCTAAGTAGTATTTTATAAGAATTATCGCAAATATTATATTTTATTAACTTATTATCAGAAATAAACCAAACATAATATTTGTCATACTTAACAACAGATAAAACAGCTTTGTTATAAATCATGTAATTTCTTATGGTTTTTGAAATTTTGTCAAAACATAATAAGCAACTATCATAAGAAAACCATAATTTTGAAATGGATTTCTCTAAAGATTTTGTTGAAAAAGATGATAAAATGATTTCACTATCTTTCTTATTTTCTAATATAATTACTCTTTTCAATTCCTTATTATATTTGAATTTCAGATTTCTCAATCGCTTGTTTAATAACGTATCGTATAGCTTAAGTTCAGTAAAATCCAGATATTTTTTCCATGGACAAAATCCGTTTTGATGATTATAAAAATAAAGTTTTATAAGAGAGTTATTTACAAAAAGTCCAATATCATTATTTTCCTCAATTTTTAATCCGTATTTATGGTAGTTTCCTCCTATTGAAGAACTATCGGATGGATTATTCCTGAAAATTTCAAAATCATAACCATCAAAACGATTTAATCCATCTTCAGTTGAAATCCAGATGAAACCATATTTGTCTTGAACTACTTCAAACACTGTATTATTTGATAGTCCGTTACTTACGTTGTAATTAATAAATATGTTATCTGAAAAATCGTTTTGTGAAAACAGTAAAGAATTTGTTATCAAAACATTTGTAAAAACAAAAATGATTCTAAAAAAAAATCTCATAAGCTAATCACTGCAAAAATATAATCTTCGCAAAATCTTTTTCAATAGATATCTTATTTCCTTTTGTATCTATTTTATTTCTGACATTTAATAATATTTGTTTACAAAAATAGTCATTAATTTTTGAAAAAATATTCAAATTCTATTACCTTTGAATTAAATTAAAATTAATGAAGATTAAAGAAAATTTTTCTTTAAAAGCATTTAATACATTTGGAATTGATGTGAAAGCAAAATTCTTTGTCGAAATCAATTCTGATGAAGATATTTTTTCGTTTTTAAAATTTATTAAAGAAACCGGAGAAGAGTTTTTATTTCTGGGAGGAGGAAGTAATATTTTGTTTTCTAAAAATTTTGACGGAATAGTTGGAAAAATTAATACTAAAGGGATAAAAATCTGCGAAGAAGATGATAATCAGGTTAAAATTAAAATAAAAGCAGGAGAAGAATGGGATAATCTTGTTGAGTTTTGTGCAAATAACAATTTTAACGATATAGAAAATCTATCGATGATTCCGGGTACATGTGGTGCTGCACCGATACAAAATATCGGAGCTTACGGAACAGAATTAAAAGACGTCCTCATGGAACTTGAGGCAATTAAACTGGAAAGCGGAAAAAAAATCATTTTTCAAAATAATGATTGTGAATTTTCTTATCGAAACAGTATTTTTAAAAACAAACTAAAAGGAAAATTTTTAATTACCGCAATTTTTCTTAATCTTTCCAAAAAACCGGTTTTTAAAATTGATTATGGCACTATTAGAGAAGAAATAAAAAAATTAAAAGAAGAAAAACTTTCTGCAAAAGTAATTCGAAAAGCTATTTGCAATATTCGTAGAAAAAAGCTTCCCGATCCTTTGGAAATTGGTAATGCCGGAAGTTTTTTTAAAAATCCAATAATTAGCTGTCAGCGATTTCAAAAAATTAAAAATCAATTTGCAGAGATCAAATCATTTCCTCAGGAGAATGATAAAATAAAATTGTCGGCAGCACAACTCATTGAATTATGTGGATGGAAAGCAAAGAAAATCAAAAATGTAGGTACTTATAGCAAACAACCCTTAGTTTTAGTTAATTATGGAAATGCATCGGGAGAAGAAATTGTCTCATTTGCAAATATGATAGAGCAATCGGTTTTTGAGAAATTTGGAATAAATCTTGAAAAAGAGGTAAATCAAATTTAACTTATTAACCTATTAATTATTTTTAAAAAAAACACTTATTTACTTGGAATTATCAATTAAGAAAATGTAATTTTGCACTGTGAATTAAATAACATTGTTATTTATTAACAAAAATAATAAAAAATAAATAAAAAATAAATAAAAAATATAAGAGATGAATTTAGAGAGATTTATGAATGGCCTGGAAAAGAAACATCCGGGAGAACTTGAATATCTTCAAGCCGTTCGCGAAGTTTTAGAGTCAATAGAAGATGTTGTAAATGAAAATCCTCATTTCGAAACCTCTGGCATAATTGATAGGATTGTCGAGCCTGACAGAATTTTAACTTTCAAAGTGCCATGGGTTGATGATAATGGAAAAGTTCATGTTAACCTCGGTTATCGTGTGCAATTTAACAATGCAATTGGGCCTTACAAAGGTGGTTTGCGATTTCACCCAAGTGTAAATCTAAGTATTTTAAAGTTTTTAGGCTTCGAACAAATTTTCAAAAACAGCCTTACATCTCTGCCTATGGGTGGAGGAAAAGGTGGCTCTGATTTCGATCCCAAAGGAAAATCAGATAACGAAATAATGCGTTTTTGCCAGGCATTTATGATGGAGCTGTGGAGACTTATCGGCCCTGAAACCGATGTGCCTGCCGGTGATATTGGCGTTGGTGGAAAAGAAATTGGTTTTCTTTTTGGAATGTATAAGAAATTAGCTCAGGAACATACAGGTGTTTTAACCGGTAAAGGACTAAATTGGGGCGGAAGCCTTATCAGGCCGGAAGCAACAGGTTTCGGAGCAGTTTATTTTGCTAAGGAAATGCTCAAAACCAAAGGCGAAACTTTTGAAGGAAAAACAGTAGCTATCAGTGGTTTTGGTAACGTTGCTTGGGGAGCTACTCAAAAAGTTACCGAATTAGGTGGTAAAG
Source organism: Bacteroidales bacterium (assembly GCA_016342645.1). Classification (GTDB taxonomy): domain Bacteria; phylum Bacteroidota; class Bacteroidia; order Bacteroidales; family JAEINX01; genus JAEINX01. Next base: position 21,842 of record JAEINX010000033.1, read on the forward strand.
TTGTTACTTTATCAGGCCCCGATGGTTATATTTATGATCCTGAAGGTGTTTCAGGTGAAAAAATTAAATATATGCTTGAACTTAGAGCTTCAAATCAGGACATAGTAAAACCATATTCTTACGAATTTCCGGAAGCAAAATTCTTTCAGGGAAAACATCCATGGGAAGTAAAATGCGATGTTGCATTACCTTGTGCAACACAAAATGAGTTAAATAAAGAAGATGCCGAAACATTAGTGAAAAACGGATGTATTTGTGTTGCCGAAGGTGCAAACATGCCTTCTACTCCTGAAGCTGTTGAAGTATTCCTCGAAAACAAAATCTTATTCGGACCCGGAAAAGCTGTTAATGCTGGTGGTGTTGCTACTTCAGGCCTCGAAATGTCGCAAAACTCTATGAAACTCGGTTGGCCGGCTAAAGAAGTTGACGAACGCTTGCATCATATTATGATAACCATTCATGAATCTTGTGTTAAACACGGAAAAGATGCAGATGGTTATGTAAATTATGTAAAGGGCGCAAATATAGCAGGTTTCTTAAAAGTTGCAAATGCAATGATAGATCTTGGTGTTTTGTAAAATTTTATTTTATTAAACAGCTTCCAGTCCGTTTATTCGGCTTGGAAGCTTTTTTTTTGAAAAGATAGGATGATACAAATCAGGGTGCCGAAAGATGTAGAGTGATGGATTGCTTTGTCTTGTTTCTATTTCAGTGCATCCAACTGTTCTTCAATAACTTTAATTTTTGCTTCAGCGTCCAATTGTTTTTTCCGTTCCATTTCAACTACCTTTTCGGGGGCGTTATTAACAAAGCGTTCGTTGCTGAGTTTTTTTGATACCGAAATCAAAAAACCTTTAGTATATTTTAAGTCATCTTCAAGTTTTTTAATCTCTGATTCAGGGTCAAGTAAATCACTCATAGGAATAAAAAACTCTGTAGATTTTACAATAAACGACAACGAATCTTCAACTTTTTCATCCGTATAGTCAATTTTATTCAAATTACAAAGCTTAGAAATCAGGCTATCAAAAGTAAGGTCAGGGCTTTCGTCATTGTTCTTTTTAATAAAAATTTCAAGTTCTTCTTTGTTCGGAATATTTTTTTCTTTCCTAAAATTTCTTATTGCAATAATTACATCTTTTGCAAATTCAAATTGATTTAGAATAGTTTTATCGGTTTTGCCGTATTTGGGCATATCAGAAATAATTATGCAGTCATTTTCATCCCTATCTTTTAATAAATGCCAAATTTCTTCGGTAATAAAAGGCATGAAAGGATGAAGGATTTTCATAAGTTTTTCGAAAAATTTTATGCTACTTTCAAGTGTATATTTGTCGATAGGTTTTTGATAAGCAGGCTTTATCATTTCAAGATACCATGAGCAGAAATCATCCCAAATCAATTTATAAGTAAGCATCAAAGCATCCGAAATTCGATATTTTAAAAAGTGATCGTCAAGAATTTTTATTGTTGAATTTAATTTTGCCTCAAACCATTCAATTGAAATTTTACTCGATTGGGGTTGTATTAAATTTTCGTCAGTTGTCCAGCCTTTTATCAAACGAAGTGCATTCCATATTTTATTAGAAAAATTCCTTCCTTGCTCGCACAAAATTTCGTCGAAAGGCAAATCATTTCCTGCCGGTGATGTCAATAGCATTCCTACTCTAACTCCGTCTGCACCATAAATTTTCATTAACTTGATAGGATCAGGTGAGTTACCAAGAGATTTCGACATTTTTCTTCCTTGCTTATCGCGAACTATTCCGGTTAAATAAACATTTTTGAAAGGAATGTCGTTTCTATATTCTATGCCTGCCATAATCATTCTTGCAACCCAAAAAAATAAAATTTCGGGAGCAGTAATCAAATCATTTGTCGGATAATAATATTTAATGTCTTCGTTTTCGGGAAAACGAATTCCATCGAAAACCGAAATCGGCCACAACCAAGACGAAAACCATGTGTCCAAAACATCCTCATCTTGTCGAATATCGATAATTTTCAAATCAGGCAAATCAAATTTTTTCTTTGCCATTTCATAAGCTTCTTCCTTGCTTTTAGCAACAAGCATCTCTCTGTTTGGAAGATAATAAACCGGAATTCTCTGACCCCACCAAAGTTGACGCGAAATACACCAATCTCTGCAATTTTCCATCCAATGCCGATAAGTGTTTTTGAATTTCTTTGGATAAAAATTAATGGTGTCGTTCATAACTATGTCAAGTGCAGGTTTTGCCAATTCCGACATTTTCAGAAACCATTGCAGCGATAATTTTGGTTCAATAATTTCATCGGTTCTTTCCGAAAAACCAATCTTGTTTACATAATCTTCAATTTTTACAAGATGGCCTTTTTCTTTTAGTTCGGCAACAATTTCATCACGGGCGACAAATCTATCTTTTCCGATAAAAAGTTCGGCTTTTTCATTCAAAGTCCCGTCATCATTAAAAATATCAATAGTATCAAGCTTATGCTTTATACCAATATTATAATCATTTATATCGTGAGCAGGTGTGATTTTTAAACAACCTGTTCCAAATTCACGATCAACATATTCATCCTGAATTATAGGAACCGAGCGATTTACTAAAGGAATTATTACATTTTTCCCGACAAGATGTCGAAATCTTTCATCCTCGGGATTAACACAAACGGCCGTATCGCCGAGAATTGTTTCGGGGCGTGTGGTAGCAATTGTAAGCCATTGGTCGTTTTCGCCTTCAATTTTATATCTAAAATAATAAAGTTTAGATTGAACTTCTTTATGAATAACCTCCTCATCCGAAAGTGCTGTCAGAGCTTTTGGGTCCCAATTCACCATACGAACTCCGCGATAAATAAGTCCCTTATTAAAGAGGTCAATAAATACATCAATTACCGATTCATACATTGATTCATCCATAGTGAATTTTGTCCTGTCCCAATCGCATGAAGCGCCAAGTTTTTTCAATTGCTCAAGAATTATTCCGCCATGTTTTTCTTTCCATTCCCATGCGTGATCTAAAAATTCTTTTCTCGAAATTTTTGATTTATCAATACCTTCAGCTTTTAGTTTAGCAACAACTTTTGCTTCGGTAGCAATTGATGCATGATCGGTACCTGGAACCCAACAAGTATTTTTCCCCTGTAAACGAGCACGCCTTACTAAAACATCTTGAATGGTGTTGTTCAACATATGACCCATGTGTAATACTCCGGTAACATTAGGTGGTGGAATGGCTATACAATATGCCTCTCTTTCATCGGGAACCGATTTAAAATACTCTTTATCCATCCAATGTTTATACCATTTATCTTCAGTTGTTGCCGGATTATATTTACTGGGTATCTCCATTATTTTGTATTTTTTCTATTATATGTTTTAAATAATCTTTATTTTCTTAATGAATTTGCAAAAGTAGAAAAAATCAGAATAGATTGCTTTATAAAGACTTTTAGAAGGATTTTTTTTCAAAGAATAGTTATATCGTATAATCCAAATAATTTAAGTAATTAAAAATAATAAAATCTAATCAATTATTAGAAATAAATGCCCTAATTTTGTCAAATATTTTACTAAAGAAAAATAAATTGCGTTTTTATGCTTAGCAGAAGATATCTTCGGATAAAAGTTTTACAATCAATATATGCTTTTTTTCAATCCAATAACGATAGAATTGATGTTGGAGAACGACAATTATTGACTAATTTAAATAAGATTTTTGAATTATACATTCACCAAATTTCTCTCTTACTTGCTATTGTAAATTTTGCCAAACAAAGACAAGAAGAAAGCAAGAAAAAATATTTCCCAACTGAAAACGATATTAACCCAAACAGAAAATTTGTGGATAATCGTTTTATAGCCCAAATAGCGGCAAACAGAGAATTCTTAAAAAAAGAAGACGCTTTAAGAATTTCATGGAAAAATGAAGAAGAATTAATCAGAAGAATTTATGGGATAATTCGTCAAAGTAATGATTTTGTTGAATATATGAACTCTTCCGATGAATCTTATAAAGCTGATAAGGAAATAATCGTTAAAATATTTATGAATTATATTGCCGATTCCGAATCCCTGCAATATTATTTTGAAGAAAAAAACATTAATTGGGTTGTTGATTATCCTACTTCAATAATGATGCTAATAAAAACCATTAACTCATTCAAAGAAAGTGATGATGAGTTCAAAGCCTTACCAAAACTTTTCAAGAGTGAGGAAAGCAAGGATAATGAAGATGTTGACTTTATTATTCGATTATTTAGAAAATCAATACTCAATCGTGAAAAATTCAGCAAGATGATTTCCGAGAAAGTTAAAAATTGGGAAATCGAACGCTTGGCAATTATGGATATAATTATTTTAGTTATGGCTATGACTGAAATGATTGAGTTCCCATCAATTCCAATAAAAGTAACATTTAATGAGTATATTGACATTTCAAAAAACTACAGTACTCCTAAAAGTAAGGTTTTTATAAATGGGATGTTAGATAAATTATACGTTGAACTAAAAGAAAAAAATAAAATAAAAAAGACAGGAAGAGGATTAATAGAATAGGCTTATTAATATATTCCCAAAATTTAATCATCTTCCGAAAAAAGTTCTGGCCTTCGGTGTTTGGTTCGCTCTAATGATTTTTCTAATTTCCATTTTTCAATTTCCTTTTCATTTCCCGAGAGAAGAATATCGGGTACTTTCATTCCTTTGAATTCACGTGGCCTTGTATAAACCGGAGGTGAAATTAGATTATTTTGAAAAGAATCTGACAATGCAGAAGTTTCATCATTGAGAACACCCGGAATTAGTCTTGTGATGGTATCGACAAAAACCATGGCAGCTAATTCACCACCAGAAAGAACGTAATCGCCAATTGATATTTCTTTTGTAATAAAAAACTCCCGAATCCTTTCATCTATTCCTTTATAATGTCCGCAAAGAATGATGATGTTTTTGAAAGTTGAGATGTGATTAGCAGATTTTTGCTTGAGCAAATCCCCATCAGGACTCATATAAATAATCTCATCATACTTACGCTCAGATTTAAGTTTTTCAATACAATCAGCAATCGGTTCAATCATAATAACCATTCCTGCTCCACCGCTAAAAGCATAATCATCAACACTTTTATGTTTATTTTTTGAATAATCGCGAAGATTATGAAAAAATATTTCAATAAGTTTTTTTTCTTTAGCACGTTTTATAATTGAATGAGAAAAAGGCCCGTCAAACATCTCGGGAAATATGCTGATAATATCAATTCGCATTTTTATGTTTTTTTACAAAAATAATAAATTAGAATTAATAATTTTTTTCTATTTTTACACATTAATTTTTAATGAAAAACCTAAAAACCTAATAATATGAAATTCATTGTATCAAGTTCAACATTATATAAAAACTTACAAGCATTGAGTGGTGTTCTAAGTTCAAACAACACATTACCGATTCTGGACGATTTTTTATTTGAGTTGGATGGCCAGCGCCTATCGATCACAGCTTCCGATCTTGAAACAACCATGAAGGTTTCCCTTATGCTTGAAAACGCTGAAGAGTCTGGTGTAGTTGCAATTCCCGCAAGGATTTTATTGGAAACATTGAAAACTTTTGCTGACATCCCAATTACTTTTTCTATTAATCAGGAAACATTAGGTATTGAAATTTCCGCCGGTGAAGGAAAATTTAAATTGTCAGGACATAATAGCGATGATTTCCCTCAAACACCTCAATTAGAAGACACAACAACTATCACTGTTGATGCATCAGTTTTAGTAAATGCTTTTAATAAAACAATTTTCGCAACGGGTACTGATGAATTAAGGCAAGTAATGTTAGGTGTATTTTGCGAAATTACTCCAGAGGATATTACTTTTGTAGCTACTGACGCACATAAATTAGTAAAATATAGAAGAACAGACACATTTTCTGACAGTTCGGCTTCTTTTATTTTACCAAAAAAGCCAATAAATAATTTACGAAATATTCTCTCAGACGATGATACAAAAGTAAAAATTGAATACAATCAAACAAATGCTTCATTTATTTTTGAAAATGTTATTTTAATTTGTCGTTTAATAGATGGGAAATATCCGAATTACGAAGCTGTTATACCTATTGAGAATACTAAAAAATTAATTATCGGACGAACTGATTTATTAACTTCTATTAAAAGGGTTGCACTTTTTGCAAATCAGTCCACTCTTCAAGTTAGATTTTCAATTTCAGGTAAAGAGCTTATTCTTACTTCCGAAGACCTTGATTTTTCAAATGAAGCCAAAGAAAGACTTACTTGCAATTATACAGGTGAAGATATTCAGATAGGTTTCAGCTCAAAATTTTTACAGGAAATGTTATCAAATATTGATACTGAACAAGTATGCCTTGAGCTTTCAGAATCAAACAGAGCCGGATTAGTTCTTCCGGTTGACAACCCAAGAGAACATGAGCTTATTCTTATGTTAATTATGCCTGTAATGCTAAATCAGGAGAATTAATTTATTTAATTTTAAAGGCAGTTAATACAAATTTCAAGGCCATTAAAAGTCCATAAATTCTTGAAAAACCTGCTGTAAATATGCCTTTCCCTCAATGATCACAGAATCTTTTTGAGCATCAGTAACACCGGGTTCCATATTAATAACATAATAATGATCAATTAGTTTATTAATAACAAAGAAACCCTCCGGTCGCTTCCAGCCTGCCCCCTCATTTAGTTCAAAGTATGCAAAATCAGGGCTGTAGGGATTAAAGAGGTTCTTGCTCCAGAAAAAATCCCTTGTATCAAGATTGAGTTGTTTAAGTAAAGTCGCAGGAATATCGGTATTTGAAGCAATCCGACAAATTTGCCTGCCTTTAAACTCATCTTTTAGGGGATTTCCCATAATCAATAACGGAATTCTACGGTACTCAAAAGTTTCAAGCGGATAATTACTATTTGTGTTATGACTATGGTCGGCAACAAGAATAAATATTGTATTATCAAACCACGGCTGTTTTCGGGCAAGATCAAAGTACTTTCCCAGACATTTATCGGTATAATACGCTGAATTAAGAAAAGAATTTTCCTTTCCTCCAAAATTAATTTGTTTCTCTGAGGGAAAATCATAAGGTGAGTGCGAGCTTAAAGTAAAAATTACCGAGAAAAAAGGTTGCTTCATTTTATTCAGGTCATTAATTTGTCGGTTGAAAACAAATTCATCATGAATTCCTAATTTTCCCTTAATTACATCGCCCTTAAAATCTTTGCCTTCAACAATATCATCAAATTCATTGAAAATTATATATGATTTAATATTTCCGTAAATCAATTGGCCTCCAAAATAGAAGGAAGTATGATAACCTTCCCTATTTAAAATCTTAATAAGACTGGGCAATTTTTCATATTTTTCGGGGTGATTTGTTAATGTTGTAATCGGTAAGGCAGGGAAACCTCCAAATAATGAAGCCATAGCTTGCTGTGAACGATTCCCGCTTGCAAAATGTTCGGTAAATAAAATTCCTTCCTTTTCCAGTTTTTTAAAATTTGGAGTAATGCCGGGAAAACCGCTTAAAGATTCAATCAAATCGCCTGCCCAACTCTCTAATAAAAACACAACAATATTTGGCCGTTTAGTTTTAAAAATTGAAATTGTAGTATCTTTTTGAACTTCATGAATTTTTCTCACAATTAAACTTGCTTTTTCTTCAGGAAAGGATTTGAATGGGTTTTCATCAATAAATCGATAATTCTCCATCATACTCATAAATAAATTATAACCTGAATTTAAAGCCGCCAAATTTAAAATATTATGCTTTGAATAATATGATTGACTTCTCGTAATCGGTATTTCCTGTAAACCTCCGCGAATGCCAAGAAATAAAAAACAAGGTGTAATAAGAAGGAATAATATTGAATATTTTATATTTCTTTTTTTAATATTAATCCATTTATAAAATCCTTTTTTATATATAAAATATCCTATAATAAATTGAACAGAAACAATTAAGATCAAAAGAAAAAACTGCGAAGTGGAAATTGAGTTAAACACTTCATCAGGATTGGATAAATATGTCAGAGCTTTATATGAAAGCTTGGTTTTCCATTCAGAATAAATACCAAGTTCAGTTGCTGTTATTATTGAAAAAATTAAAATTATAATTCCCGTATAAATCCTCCTTAAAGTATTGATCCACTTTTGAAGAATTATTGATTGCACGAATAATAAAAAGAATGGAAACAATAAAATATAGCAAGCGACAGAAACATCAAGTTTCAAACCAAAAAAACATGATGCTATCGCTTCAGCAACACTGATCTCCTCAAGTTTGAGAAAACCATAATTGTACAATAAAAAAACTATTCTCAGAAAAAAGAAATAAATTATCCAGAACAGAAATGATTTTAATAGTGCTGTAACAATTACCTTCATTATTTTCAATTTTTTTTTAATTGGTAAATATATAAAATATTTTATTAATGAAAATAGTAACTTTGCAAAAGAAAAAAGTTTTAAAAGAAACCGTTAACAGTTTAAAGTAAGTTGTAATAAATATGCAATACGAACAAATACTTTACTCAAACCATGCAGTTAAACAGTTGTTTCTGCGAGACATTTCAACGAATGAAATAGAATATGTGCTTCAAAACGGAGAAACTATTATTGAATATCCTGATGATAAACCCTATTCTAGCAAGATTTTGTTGTCTTTCTGTAATAAGCGACCTTTGCATATTGTACGTAGCTACATTGTTGATGAAAAAGCTATTGTTATTATTACTGCTTATGAACCATCATAGGAAATTTGGATGAATGAATTTAAAACACGAAAAAAATAATAAATTATGGAATGTGGAATTTGTAAAAACGGAAAAACAAAACAAGGCTTTGTTACTTTTACTCTTGAGCGAAAAAATGTAATTGTAGTTTTCAAAAATGTTCCGGCTTTGGTTTGTGAAAACTGCGGTGATTTTTATCTAACCGAAGAAACAACAAAACTTTTACTTGAGAAAGCAAGTAAAACTCTTGAAAAGGGTGTTGAATTTGAAATAATCAACCTAAAATATGCTGCTTAATTAAAATTTAAAAAGATTTAATAATAGAAGTTAGAAGTTGTGTAATCCAACTTAGGTTTTCTATTTTTTGACTTAAATCATTGTATAAAACAATATTGTAATGCATTAAACATGAGTATTAAAAATAATTTATTTAAAATATTAAAAAATATTCCTAAAAATGTAAAATTAGTAGCCGTAAGCAAAACAAAACCGGATGAAGATATTTTAGAAGCTTACGATGCCGGCCAAAGGATTTTTGGGGAAAACAAAGTTCAGGACCTTGCCGCTAAACAACCAAGGCTTCCTCAAGATATCAGGTGGCATTTTATTGGACACCTGCAATCAAATAAAGTTAAATATATTGCTAATTTTGTTGATATGATTGAGGCAGTTGAAAGTATTAAATTGCTGAAAGAGATAAATAAACAAGCACTAAAAAACAACAAAACAATTAATTGCCTTCTCCAATTTCACATTGCTTCGGAGGAAACAAAATTCGGTTTAGATATGGATGAGGCCGAAGAAATTCTTAAGTGCGAAGATTTTAAGAAATTAGAAAATATTAGAATTGCAGGTGTGATGGGAATGGCAACTTTCACATCAGACGAAAATCTTATACATAACGAATTTAACACTTTAAGAAAATATTATGAGCAATTAAAACAGAAATATTTTTCAGATAAAGAGTACTTTAAGGAGATTTCAATGGGCATGTCAGACGATTATCAAATTGCAATTGCCGAGGGAAGCACAATGGTCAGAGTTGGGAGTGCAATTTTTGGTGCAAGAGGATAAAAAGCAGAAATCCAAATTAATCAAGCCTCGATAATTGAAATTGCAAATATGTTTCAATGACTAAATTGTTATATTGTAATATTGTTATATTGTTGCGGTTTAAAAATTTTATCAAAAAAAATAAATACTGATAACAACATGTTTAATTTGTGAATTTATTACCCCAATTGCCTTACTCCATCATCAATCTCAGGAAAATAAAAGTCGGCTTTTAGTCCTGTTTTTTCATAATAGTTTTTACCTACGGTTTCCTGAAAATTCTCCAAGCAATCGGTTTTTAAAAGATTTACGGTACAACCTCCGAAACCTGCACCTGTCATTCTTGCCCCAATTACACCATCAATTTTTCTTGCTTCGTCAATTAGAGTATCCAATTCATTACCTGTAACTTCATAATCAATTTTTAAAGAATCATGTGATGCATTCATCAGTTTTCCGAAAGTAATCAAATCATTTTTTTTCAGCGCTTCAACTGCCGAGATAACTCTATCGTTTTCAGAAACTACATGTTTCGCCCGTTTCATAATTATTTCATCAGGAATCGACCCTCGGTTATCAATAAATTCTTTTATTGATAATTCACTTAAGTTTTTTATATTTAATCTATTATTCAAATACTTTACAGCTTTAGTACATTCACTAACTCTTTTATTGTATTTAGAATCGGCTAGTTTCCTTTGTTTATTAGAATTAATTATAACAAGTTTATAATCATCAAGTTTAAATGGTACAAGCTTATAATCTAAAGTGGAGCAATTAAGAAAAATTGCATGATTTTTTTTGCCTTTTCCAACTGCAAACTGATCCATGATTCCACAATTCACACCAACAAATTCATTTTCGGCTTTTTGAGAAAGCTTAATCAGCTCAATCAAATTCTTTTCCAAATTAAATAATTTGTTAAATGCAAAAGCCGTAACCAACTCTATTGATGCCGATGATGAAAGGCCGGCATCATTCGGGATATTTCCATAATATAAAAATTGCACACCTTTAAGCTCAGTTCCATGCTTAGCAAATTGATCAATTACACCTAGAGGATAATTAATCCATTCCTCTCTCATTTTCCTGCCAAGGTTTTCAACTCTGATTTTTGTCGAGAAATCAAAATTAAGTGATGAAAATTCAATTTCCGGTTCATTCGTTAATCTTAACAAAAGATAAGTTCCGAAAGATATTGCACAAGGAAGAACAAAACCACCATTATAATCAGTATGTTCGCCAATTAAATTCACTCGCCCGGGAGCAAAAAACACCGAAATTTTGTTATCATTTTTTCCGTATTTTTCTAAAAATGTATTTTTAAGAGATTGAATATTCATAAGATCAATTTTTAAATGAAAATACCCGCCTGAATTTCAAGCGGGTAGTATTATCATTGTGAACCCGAAGGGATTCGAACCCCCAACCTCCTGATCCGTAGTCAGGTGCACTATCCAGTTATGCTACGGGTCCTTAATTTATACAAACACAATTTTTACAATCAGAAGATGAAAAAATAAAACCCTTATAAAAAAGAATAAGGGCTTTATTATTATCATGAAAAACTGAATTTTTTAAAATTATGCTTGTTTATTTTTATCAATATGTTTTTGATATCTGTTTTTAAATTTATCAACACGACCTGCAGTATCAACTAATTGCATTTTTCCGGTATAAAAGGGATGTGAGGTATGAGATATTTCAAGTTTAATCAATGGATATTCTTTTCCATCTTCCCAAACTATTGTCTCTTTAGTCATAGCTGTTGATCTTGATAAAAATGTATATTCGTTCGACATATCTTTAAATATAACGAACCTATAATCTTTCGGATGAATGCCTTTTTTCATATTATTTTCTTTTTATTTTTGGGAGTGCAAAATTATAATCTTTTATATAAAAAACAAAATCTTTTTTATAATTTTACTATTAATTTTTTTCTTTTTCAAAAAACAATTAAGAAATTTACTTTTTATTAAAAAATATTTCAAAAAAATATTTACCTTCTATTCAAACTAATTGACTGAAACTTTCTGTATGACAATGATCTCCAAAGCCATTCGAGAGGCCCATACCGAAAATATTTCAGCCAAAAATATGAAAACAAAACACAAAAAATCCAAATCGCAAAAACAATATAAATTTGCCCAATACGATCAATTTTCCCATAAAAACCAAAACCATGGCCATAAAAAATTGTTGTGCAAATTAAAGTTTGAAGAATATAGTTAGTAAAAGCCATCCGTCCTACCGCTGAAAGCAAATTTTTCAAACCGGAAAACAAACCTGATTTACAATAAAGCATCGCTAAACTAATATATGCAAAACACACAAAAATACTCCCCCAATAATTATACAATTTTCCTTTAAACATTGAATATTCCATTGTCCATCCGATGTCGAAATTTTTTACCATACCAACTATTATCAGAAAATAGCCTATCAAAATCCCTATTAGAGCATAACTTAGATAAAATTTTGTTGAACGCTTAGCAGTTAAAATATTCAATTTATAAAAGGCCATGCCAATAAGCATTAAGCCCCAAACACGCCAAAGCGAAAACATAAAAAATACGAAAGTTTGAACCGTTAATGCAATTGGTATCCGATTTTCCATCTGATCAATCCATCCACTACGGTAGATTAAAAGATCGTGCTCAATAATTTCGTTATTCGGTTGCCATTGTTTTAAAGTATGTTGTATGCTTTCATCAGGCCAATAAGGCATCGACCAATTAAAAAATAAAGATAATAAAAATGGAATAATTATCAAAGAGCCCCCGACAATCAAAAGAGTTTTCGGAGTCTTTTTTCGAAAAAGAAATGCAATCATTCCAACTAAGGCATAGGTTACCAAAATATCACCAAACCAAAGTAAATAAGCATGCAATAATCCAAAAATCAGTAGCCACATCATACGGCGATAATGTAATCCTTTTGAGATTATTCCTTTACTTTCCAAATTTTGTGACATTAAAACTATTCCCGCACCGAATAAAATTGAAAAAATTGACATGAATTTCCCATCGGCAAAAACATGGCATATTATCCATATCCATTTATTGATGCCGTTGAAATCTCCGTAAACATTTGGATTATCATAAGCCGAGAATATCATTGAAAAACTTTGAATATTCATTATCAAAATTCCAAGTACGGCAAAACCTCGCAACACATCAATTGATTGAATACGTTGCGTAGGACTTATTGGATTATAGTTTGTAATATTCATTTTTAATTATATCAGTTGTCAAAAATATGATTTTTTTTCTAATTCCGATTATAATTTTTACTAAAGAAAACCTTTGAATTTTATTAAAAATATCTTAATTTTGCACCATGATACAGAAAAATGCTCGTATATAACTCTATATCAATTGACAAACATTAATGAGCCTATGATATTAAAAAAAGAAATATATTTAGAAAATCAAACAAATTATAAAGCATTTTCAATCAATAACATAAAAGAAATTCCTCAAATACAAAAGCTTTCAGAGCAAGAATTATTTGAAATAGAAGTAGTTTCACAAGTACTGCCATTTAAAAGCAATTCATACGTTATTAACGAATTAATAGATTGGGATAATATTCCAAATGATCCTTTATATATTCTTACTATTCCTCAAAAAGAAATGCTAATACCCAAGCATTTTGATAAAATTGCAAAGCTTTTAAAATCGGGAGCAGATAAAAAAACAATCACAAAGGCAGCAAACTCTATCAGGATGCAACTTAATCCTCATCCTGCCGGCCAACTTGATTTAAATGTGCCAAGTATTAATGGTGAACCCATTGATGGCATGCAACATAAATACAGAGAAACTGCATTATTTTTTCCAAGTCAGGGACAAACTTGCCATGCCTATTGTACTTTTTGTTTTCGATGGCCACAATTTGTTGGTTTGGAAGGTTTGAAATTTGCATCAAAACAGTTAGAGTTGCTACAGGAATATTTCAAAGTTTACCCTGAAACCACCGACATTCTTTTCACCGGCGGAGATCCCCTCATAATGAATGCAAACTTATTGAATAATTATATTGAACCATTATTAACAAATGTTGATAGCCTTAAAAATATTAGGATTGGTTCAAAGGCACTTTCTTATTGGCCGTATAAATTTCTTACTGACCCTGACGCTAAGGAGTTGCTCAAACTTTTTGAAAAAGTTGTAAAAAAGGGTAAACATTTAGCTTTAATGGCTCATTTCAATCATCCTCGAGAATTGGAAACCAAAGCTGTTCAAGAAGCCATTCGTTTGATCCGTTCTACCGGTGCTGAAATTAGAACTCAATCTCCTATACTTAATCATATTAACGATAATTCAAATCTTTGGTCTGAAATGTGGCAAAAGCAAGTCTCACTTGGCTGTATTCCCTACTACATGTTTGTTGCCAGAGAAACAGGTGCAGCACATTATTTTAACCTCAGTCTTGAAGATATTTTTAGAATTTTCAAAGAAGCATATTCAAATGTAAGTGGAATTTGTCGAACTGTTCGAGGGCCAAGTATGTCGGCTGCTCCGGGCAAAGTTCAAGTTGTTGGAATTACGGAAATTAAGGGTGAAAAAGTTTTTGTTCTTCAATTTATCCAAGGGCGTAATCCTGATTGGGTATTAAAACCTTTCTTTGCAAAATTCAATTCTCAGGCTACATGGCTCAACGATCTTAAACCTGCATTCGGAGAAACGAGTTTCTTTTGGCAGGAAGAATATGAGAAAATGACTGGCCAAAATGCTGATTCTTTTGAGTATAAGGATCTCGGATAATCTGATTTCAGATATTTTTTCATTGCTTCTTTTTTCATATTTATATTTATTATTTTTGCAAGAGAATATATTATGAATAAAAAACAAATCATTTTCCTTTTGTTAACAACAGTCTTCTTTTCTTCTTGCCATGTCGGACGATTTTTTTATTGGAATTTTGCCGATGTCAACGATTATAAAAAATTCCCAGCTTATGAAATCAATAAATCGGAAAAACCTTTTAAATTTTTTGAAGCAAAGAATTCTATTACTCTGAAAATACCCGAAAAGTTTGAAACAAAAAATAAGAAAATCTCATTCGATAAATTTTTAATACAAAATAAAACCATTGCCTTTCTAATAATAAAAAACGATACAATTGTTTTTGAAAAATATTTTAAAGGGTACTCTAAAGAATCAATAATGCCTTCATTTTCCGTATCAAAAGCTTTTGTTTCAGCTTTAACAGGAATTGCAATTGAGGATGGGTTTATTAAAAATACAAATCAAAAAGTGAGTGAATTTTTACCCAAGCTATCAAAAAACGGTTTTGATAAAGTGAGCGTTGAGAATCTTTTGAACATGCGTTCGGGAATTAAATTTAGTGAAGCCTATTTAAATCCTTTTGCCGAAGCAGGGAAATTTTATTACGGAAAAAACTTAAAAAGATATGTCAGGAAGCTTAAAGTATCGGAAAAACCCGGTGAAAAATACGAATATCAAAGCGGAAACACACAGATTCTATCCGAGATAATTGAAAAAACTTCTGGAAAAAAACTTTCAGAGTATCTTGAAGAAAAAATATGGAAACCTATTGGTATGGAATATGATGCAAGCTGGAATTACGACAGTAGAAAATCAGGAACGATAAAAGCATTCTGTTGTCTAAATGCCAGAGCACGTGATTTTGCAAAACTTGGAAGATTGTATTTAAAAAACGGGAACTGGGAAGGAATGCAAATAATACCGGTTGAATGGGTGAAAAGAACAACCTCAATAATTAATGATTCAAAAGATTCACAGAACTATTCTTATACATATAAATGGCGAGTGATGGAAAACGGATGCTTTTTTGCTAAAGGATTACTTGGCCAATATATTTATGTTGATCCGGTTAACAATCTAATCTTCTTAAGATTTGGGACAAGTTATGCAAAAATTGACTGGGCTGATCTTTTTCAAAGTCTTACAAAGCAAATAGAATCAGAATAATTACCTTCGGCTTTGTTATTTTATTTTGGAATTAAGGCTAAAGGCTAAAAGTTAAAGGCTAAAAAAGCTAAAGTAAAAGGTAAAAAGGGTAGGAAGATTGGTGATTGCTTGTGCTTTGCGTTTGGGATTACAAGTCTCCTGTTTTGTGCAATGCAGCACCCACTTTTTTAGATTTTCATTTCCAGTAGTTGTTCTTGTATTTGGTTTGGCACT
>JAEINX010000034.1 GCA_016342645.1 Bacteroidales bacterium
CTAATGCTCTAATCCTGTCTTCTTGGTTGCGTATAATTTTTTTGTACTCTAGATTTTCATTTTGTAATTTTAAGTTTTCTATATTTAATTTATTCAATTCATTACCTTCTTCTAGTGCTTTTATCTCTAAATTATTTTGTTCTTCAATATATTTACTTAAAGATCCCCATTTGTCTATTATAGTTTTAGTTTCTGGGGTTATTACAGCATAATCCAAATTTCCATGAATTTGAAAATATTCATCATCATACGAATTTAGGAAATGTTGTAATTCATTAGGCTTGAAAATAATTTGAGTTTCCTTTTTATACATATGTGCCAAATCGCTCAAACACTTACCATTAGTGTAAACTTCACTAAGTTTAGGTAAAATATAATCTAAGAATTTTAAATATCTATCATTCATAATGTAAGGTTTTTAAATAATACTTAACTTTTGATTGAGCATAACACTAAATAATAACACCTCTATTGTCATAATTCTCATAATTTATTTTGTAAAGGTATAAAAATTAGAGGAAATGGAAAAAAAGGGGAAATGTTAATGGTATCGGTGGATTGGGCTATTTATATTTGCTGACTGCGGAGTATTTTACTGTCAAGTTACTCAGAATTTTATGCAGGCTACAAACCTTGAATTTAGTAATATCCGGTAATTGTTTATGAGCCCCGCTACCGCACATTGTATCGTGTGGTTTGCTAATAAATAGCAATCATACTTTGTAAAAAGGGTCTAAGCCCCCGAAGTGATTTGCTCATTTGGGGCTCGTTTGCAACGAGTGTCTTGTAATAATTTATTTACAATTTCGAAATTATTAAACCCCGCTACCGCACGATTATATCGTGTGGTTTGCTAATAAGTAGCAGTCCTACTTTGATCTTAGATAGTTGACCAATACGGTGTATTGCTTTTAATAAGCTAATCCACCCATACGGACCCATACGGGCTAACTATGTGTCGCTTGCTTTGTGTCGTAAAGTAAAAAGGGTCTAAGCCCCCGAAGTGATTTGCTCATTTGGGGCTCGTTTGCAACGAGTGTCTTATAATAATTTATTTACAATGTCGAAATTATTAAACACTCAATACATTTTTTGACTATCATAAATGAACAGGATTATGAATAAAGTATTATTCGTATTACATTTTTTCTTGCATTTTACGTTTATTATACTGAAATTTGCAACTATAATAGTATTGTTTTTAATTTATTGAGTTTTGTAAATGAAGATATACCTTGATAATTGCTGTATTCAAAGACCATTGGATGACAAAAATCAGTTTCGAATAGCCATTGAAAGTGAGATAGTATTAAACATTCTGTCTCTAATCGAATCTGAGAAAATTAGACTTATTTCATCCGATATGTTAGTATTTGAGGCAAATAAAAATACAAATATTTTTCGCAGGGAGTTTACTTTAGATATACTGGGAAAAGCAAATGATTTTGTGAATCTGAGTAAAAATATTGAAATTCGTGCTAAAGATTTTATACTTGAAGGAATCAAACCGATAGATGCTTTGCATCTTGCTTCAGCAGAAGAAATAAAAGCTGACTATTTTTGCACTTGCGATGATAAGTTTCTGAAAAAGGCAAAAAAGATTAAAAATCTTGAAATAAGAGTTAACTCACTTTTTGAAATAATAAAAGAAATAGAAAAATGAATATTGTAACAAAACCTTTGAACGATATTACAAAAGAAGCCATAATGGTATTAAATAATACGATAGGTCTGGCTAATACATTACGTTTTATTAATCAGTTTTCAACAGGATACGGAGATTATACCGAAGAAAGAAAAAGGATATTTGAAAACATGGAATTAGATGATATTGTAGCAGAAATAAAGCAAAAGAAAAAAAACAGTAAAGGCTAAATTCCTGAACTTAACTCACGTAGTTTGCAAGAATACGTGTGCACTAAAACGTATTCAATAATTTTATGTCCAGCCTATCAGACCTTGGATAATCAGGGTATTACCAGTGAAAGGGACTAAGCCCCGAATTATCTACACAGAAATATTATTAATCGGTAATTATTCGGGGCTTAGACCCTAATCCTACCTAAAAAATCATTAATCGGTAATTATTGGGGTTTTAATTCCCATAAAATTGAAATGATGACCATTAAAGACAATTGAATGACTATTATTGACAATTTAATGACAATCAATTGAGGCGATTATACTAAAACTTCGGTGGGTATTCCACCGAAGTTTCCCTTATACCATTATTTCCTATATACCTTACAATTCCTAATAATTAAAAATCTCTTCAAGAGTCAATTCCTTGACTGTTCCAAGTTTTTTCAATATTTTCATATCAACATCATCTCTATTACCAAGGACCATAAATGAATAGCTTTTATCTTTAATATATTCGTCGAAGAAACTACTGAATGTATCAATATCAGCATTTTTAACATATTGATAAACATCTTTTCTGATGTCGTAATCAATTCCACGGTCGAGGTTTCGCAAATGAGTCCAGAAAATATTTGCTTTAGTGATCCTTTCGGTTTCAATTTTTGCCAAAATAGCTTCACGAGCAGCATTAAATTGTACACTGGCATCCGGCATATTCGACATAAGATCAAGCATTGCATCGGTAGCAATTTTAATTTTGTCGGCCTGAGTTCCAACAAAAGTGTAAATGTAATTTGATTGATTGGTTTTTGACGGAACCGAGAAGGATGCAAAAGCAGTATATGCTAAAGCTTTGGCTTCACGAATTTCCTGGAAAACTATTGATGACAAACCACTTCCATAATATTCTCCAAATAAGCGTGCTGGAGGAATCAGGTCTTTATTAAAAATGCAGCTTTTTGAGATAGTGAAAATATTGGCTTGAGTCATATCATAATTCACAAAATATACTTTGTTTTCGTTTGTTTCTTGTTCGGTATATTTTATGGGTTTGGTACAGTTTTTAAGTTTGCTTGGAACATTATGATGTTCTTTCAAACTTGCAGAAACATTTTCCATTGAATTTGGCCCGTAATAGAAAATTTTGTGTTTAAACGTATATAAATCTTTTAATACATCAATTAAATGTTCTGGATTAATCTTTTTAAGTTCTTCTTCAGGTAATATATTTGTGAAAGCTGATTTGGCTCCATATTTACCATAGTTGAATAGTCCTCCCCAAAGAATAGAGTTTTTATTTAATTTACTATTAGATCGTTCTTTCAAAATACCATCAATATAATCATCATAAGCTTTTTGGTCGGGTTTTACGTTTGCCAAAACATGCTCCAATAATTCCACACCTTTTTCGAATGATTTTTCAAGCCCTGAAATATAAACATACGAACGGTCGTTTCCTGTGCTTACTCCCATTTCGAGTCCAAGTTTAAAGAATTCCTGTTGTAATTCGGAAGGGGAATATTTATCGGTTCCAAGGTAAGGAAGATAATTAACGGCGAGAGGTAATTCAATGTCATTATTTTTACCCATATCAATTATATAATTCAACTGAAATAACTCATTTGTTATATTTTTAATATAATTAAAATCAACTCCTGAACTTAAATTTTCGGCTGAAATTTCTTTTTTGAAATCAACAAAAACAGGTGTTAAACTTTCGGTTTCTTTGCTGATGAAATCTTTATAGAATTCCGATTGAGCCTCCCTGTTTATATCAATTGAAGTAATTTGCGGTTTTTCAATTTTAACAGCAGTTGTATCTTCGCCAAGTTTCTTGTAAACAATAGCATAATTATCTTTATAATTTTCGTTAGCAAATTTCACTAAATCTTCTTTGGTAATTTTTTCAAGTTCATCAATAAATTTAACCTGATCGATCCAATCGACCTGATTGATAAAGGCGCTCATAAAAGCAAAAGTTCGGTAGTTTCCTTCCTGTTGCCTTAATTCCGAAAGCCTCAAATCATTTATTACGGCTTCAATCAACCAATCTTCAAATTCACCCTTTTTCACTTTTTCGATTTCAGCAAGCAAAAGGTCTCTCACTTCATCTAACGACTGTCCTTCACGCGGATTGCCATAAAAAACGTGCATTCCGTAATCAATCAAAAAGTTAGAATATGATCCGGCACCAAGAACTTTTTGCTCTTGCACAAGATCAAGGTCAATCAAACCTGCCTGACTGTTACTTAAAATATTATCAATTAAAGAAACATATTTTTCATCGGGAGTATTAACACCGTCGAAACGGAAACCAAAAGTAACATATTCGGCATCAGGGCCATAAACGTCTTTTACAACAGGTTTTGTAATCGGGTCTTCAACAGGCATATCGCGTTTTGGGATATTTGGATTTGCCTTTTTCTCACCCCAATATTCGTCAATTAATTTTATTGTTTCTTCAAAATCCAAATCACCGGCCATACACATTGCCATATTATTCGGTACATAATAAGTATTCCAATAATTATGAATATTTATCATAGAAGGGTTTTTAATATGCTCGGGCCTACCTAATACAGTTTGTGTCCCGTAAGGATGTTTTTGGAATAAACCACTCATTAAAGCTTTATTTACTTTTGAACGATCCATATCCTGATACATATTAAACTCCTCGTAAACCGTTTCCAATTCGGTATGGAAAAGACGCAAAACTAAAGTTCCGAAGCGTTCGCTTTCCAATTTCAACCATTTTGCTATCTGATTAGTAGGAATATCATTCATATAAACTGTTAATTCATTTGAAGTTCCGGCATTGGTGCCTTTCGCCCCCATCGAAGAAACCAGTTTATCATATTCATTTGCCACGGCAAAAGTTGCGGCTATTCCACTAAGACTGTCTATTTTGGCATAAATTGCCTTTTTCTTAACAGGGTCATCGGTTTTTAAGTGTTGTTCATAAAGATCGGAAATTTTCTCAAGGTAAATTTTCTCAGTATCCCAATCAATAGTTGCAATTTCATCGGAGCCTTTAAACATCATGTGTTCAAGATAATGTGCCAAGCCGGTAGTCTTAGGTGGATCAAAAGTTGAGCCAGCTCTTACAGCGATCAAAGTCTGAATTCTCGGGGCATCTTTATTAACCGATAAATACACCTTCAAACCATTATCAAGTGTATAAATCCTTGCTTTTAGCGGGTCATTCTTAACGGTTTCATAAGAGTATCCGTTTTTGTCCTTTTGTGTTTTTACTTCGTATTTATTGGTTGTACATGAAACAATAAATAAAATTGAAAAAACAAAGGCAATTAATTTGATTTTTTTCATTTTGAATGGATTTTAATTATTAGAAAATATTATTATTTATAAAGTGTTCTTAAATAGACATATGTTGGCAATTATCTTTTGGTTTTTCGAAACAATAAAATACATGTACATTGAGTATTATGTTAGTACATTATTTTCAAATTTTGCAAAACAAAATCGTTTCCGAAAATAGATAAAAATTAAATACAAGCAATATTATTTTTTAAAATATATTTTATTAAGTTCACGAATCAGGCTATCCTTTAAGATATTATATTCAGTTAATTTGATGGAATCTACAGGTTTTGCAGGTGGCGATTTAAGTTTTAAAGGATTGATAGCTTTGCCGTTTCTATAAATTCTAAAATCTAAATGCGGGCCTGTGGCCAAGCCGGTTTTCCCAACATATCCGATTACATCTCCTTGTTTTACGCGAGCACCTTTTTTCATTCCTTGGGCATACTTTGATAGGTGCATATAGGATGTTGTATAGGTTCCATTATGCTTTATTTTAAGATAATTACCTCCACCTCGTTTTTCGTAACCTCTTTTAACAACAATACCATCCCCGATTGTAAGAACAGGGGTTCCGGTAGCAGCAGCATAATCAACCCCATGATGAGGCCGTCTAATTTTCAATATCGGATGCATGCGGCTATGTGAATATCTCGAGCTAATTCGTTTATATCGTAAGGGAGCTTTCAAGAATGTGCGCATTAAGCTGTTGGCTTCTTCATCAAAATAATCGCCAACACTATCCTGAATAAAATAAAATGCAAAATAATCATCTCCCGAATGATTTATTTTAGCAGCTTGAATATTTCCTAATCCAATATATTTATTGTCAACATATAAGGCTTCATAAATTGCATTATAGATATCGCCTTTTTGTATGCCGAAAAAATCAATTGTCCATGCAAAAACTTCCGATAATTCATTTGCAAGGTTTGGATCACAGTTATTATCAAGCATTGCATTCCAAAATGAACTTATAATTGTTCCTGTTGTTTTCTCAATTCGTATTTCAATTTCTTTCTCGCCGGAATAAATACAAACAGAGTCGGTTAAATCATATACAATATATTTTGTAGGAGATTTTTCATAAACAAAATACAAAAGCTTGTTAATTGAATCATTAGAACAAATAACCGAATAATTATTACCGCGCCTGATTTTTCTTACATCGAAAACCGGTTTTGAAGCTCTGGCAATTTTATCAATAGTTACGTAATTGACCTTGTATTTTAATAAAATGTCTGATAGAAATTGATTTTTTCTAACTTTATCTTTGATAATTATTAAAGAATCAACAATTATACCGTATTCAAATTCATGTTCGGGTTCAACAATTTCGACAGGTTCAAGCTTTTCTTCCTGATAATCATTTTTATTAAAAACACTTGAAATAATTATAATTATAAAAGCTGCAATTATTAAAATAAATATTTCTATATAATTTTTCCTATCCATTTATTGATTATTGAATATTCACTATATAATAATGATTCAAAATATTTCTAAGTAACGAATTATTAACGTGTGTATTATTAAATCAATAATTCCATTCACAAAAAAAATCCTCAGAAATTATTTGTTTTTTTCGGCAATCTTTAATCCTGCCCTAAAAGCATCGATATTGACTTTTACTATTTCCTCGCCTTTCTTTTTGAATATTGAAGAAATAGCTTCTTCTAATTTCGGAATTTCAATATCAAGAAATGGGGCGGCGGCACCAAGTATGACAATATTTGCTGATCGGGGCGAGCCTAATTCTTTTGCAATTTTATCGGCATCTAATGAAATCTTTTTCGGTAAAGCGTTAATTTTATCAAGAATGACTTTTTCGTCGGGATAATTCGGAATGTTTATGAAGGAATTTGTATTGGTTATTAACCAGCCATCAGCCGATAACATAGGGAGATACCTAAGAGATTCCATAGGTTCAACAGATAGAATCAAATCAGCTTTTCCTTTTGGAATAAGATCGGAATGAATTGGTTTTGAAGACAATCGTAAATGCGATTGGACATCACCGCCTCTTTGGCTCATCCCGTGGACTTCGGCTTGTTTCAAATGCAAATCCGAAGCAATTGCTGCAATTCCAATTGTGGCAGCTATTGAAAGAATTCCCTGTCCGCCAACACCTGCAAGAATTATATCTTTTTTCATGATTAATTTTTTTTTAGTCAAATGAAACTCTAATAATTTTAGGCACTCCAAACTTTAGCTCACTTAAAGTACTAATTAATATCTGTAATGATCGGCTTTAAAAGGCCCGTTAACAGGAATACCAATATAATCGGCCTGTTCCTGAGTCATTTTAGTAAGTTTAACACCAACATGTTCGAGATGCAAACGAGCAACTTCTTCATCTAATGTTTTAGGTAAACGATAAACATCAACTTTAAAATCGTTTTTCCATAATTCAATTTGAGCCAAAGTTTGGTTTGTAAATGAATTACTCATAACAAATGAGGGATGGCCCGTTGCACAACCAAGGTTTACTAATCTTCCCTCGGCCAAAAGAAAAATTGAGTGGCCATCGGGGAAAGTATATTTGTCAACCTGAGGTTTAATGTTTTCTTTAATAATTCCCGGATATTTTTCGAGTTTATCAACTTGTATTTCATTATCAAAATGGCCAATATTACATACAATTGACTGATCATTCATTTTTAGCATGTGATCAATTGTAAGAACATCTTTATTTCCTGTGGTTGTCACAAAAATATTTCCTTCTTCTAAAGCATCTTCAGTAGTTTCAACCTTAAATCCTTCCATTGAAGCCTGTAAAGCACAAATAGGATCAATTTCGGTAACTTTTACTCTTGCACCATAAGATTTCATAGATTTTGCACATCCTTTTCCAACATCGCCATAGCCAAGAACGACAACTACTTTTCCTGCAAGCATTACGTCGGTGGCTCGTTTAATTCCATCGGCGAGAGATTCGCGGCAGCCATAAAGATTATCGAATTTTGATTTCGTAACGGAATCGTTTACATTAATGGCCGGGAAAAGTAATTTACCTTCTTCCTGCATTTGATATAAACGGTGAACACCTGTGGTGGTTTCTTCCGAAACACCCTTCATTTCTTTAACGGCTCTGTGCCATTTGGTTTTATCTTCAACATAAGATTCTTTTAGTTGATCCATCAAAGCCTTGAACTCGGCATTTGTATGAATTTCTTTGAACAAATCGGGATTTTCTTCAGCCTGATATCCTTTTATTAACATTAATGTTGCATCACCGCCGTCATCAACAATCATATTTGGCCCTTTACCATTTTCAAAAGATAATGCTTGTTTAGTACACCACCAGTATTCATCTAAAGTTTCGCCTTTCCAAGCAAAAACAGGAACCCCTGATTTTGCAATCACAGCAGCAGCATGATCTTGTGTTGAGAAAATATTACAACTTGCCCATCGGACATCTGCACCAAGTTCAACCAATGTTTCAATTAATACGGCAGTTTGAATAGTCATGTGAAGCGAACCTGTTATTCTTGCTCCTTTTAAAGGTTTTTCAGCAGAGTATTTTTTTCTGATTGCCATTAAACCGGGCATTTCTTTCTCGGCAATTTTTATTTCTTTTCTTCCGAAATCGGCAAGAGAAATATCGGCAATTTTATACTTAAGTTTCTTTTCAGTCATTATTTGTTCCATTATTATCAATTTTTATTTTAATGCCGCAAAGATATACATTATTAAAATACAATTGGAGAAAAAATGGAATTGATGGAAACGAAAGATTAAAAGTAATTAATACAATAATTTTCGACACAAAGCTGTTTGAATCAAATTAATTTCAACAACTAAAGACTTTTATGGTCGATTGAAGCTTATTTATTGTAACTCGTTTTTATTTCCTTTTTATTTCCCTATCAATTAAAAATATGTCTTGACAGCAAAGTCAAGTTGATTTATGAAAATCTCTTTAAAAGGGTTCAAATTATTCTGCTCATAGAATATCAGCATTGCTTTTTTATATTCAACAGAGTCAATTGTTCTGAATGAAATAGGGCAATATCCATAATTAATCAACAAGGCATTACTTATTATTCTTGCAGTCCTTTTATTTCCATCTCCAAATGCCTGAATATAGGACAGTAAAATAATAGAGAGCAATGCTTTTTCAAAAATACAATCTCGGTTATTAATTAGTTTACACATATCCGTCAAAGCTTCTTTGATTTGATATTCATTATCCAGAGGTTTATAGTTAGTTCCGGAAATACCAACTCTTCTTTTCCGAATATTTCGACCAATGCTTAAATCTTTAACCAATAAACTATGAATATCTTCAATTCCGGATATTGTCAGAGGTGTAAAATAATCCTTGGTTTTCATTATGAAATCTATTGCTTCTTTATGGTTAAGTAACATAATGGCTTCATCTTTGGTTTTTCCATGAGCAGTTTCCTTATCTTTTAATAATCTTTCGGTCTCTAAGAGAGAATATGTGTTTCCTTCAATCTGAGAGGATTTCCAACTTAAATCAATTGCTAAACGTTCAAACTCTTTTTTGTATTCAGAATCTGTTAACTCAGAAATATTTGTCATGAATTGCTTTTGGAGATTAGTCAAGTCTTGTAATTCATCGGCTGTAAAAATCTTAGTTTTATATAAAATATCATTTATCAAAGATAGATTAAAACTATCTTTAATTATGCGGTCATCAATTTCTTTTTCAAAGTATTGTTTAACGTCAATTGGATAAAATAATTCATACGATGGAGATATAGCATACTTTCTTGCTTTACCTTTACCCTCAGGTATTATGAGGTTTTCGGAAATCAGTTGTGATAATATTCTTTTTACAGTGGAATATCCAATTTCAGATGCTATTTCATTATAAATTTCTTTCGAAGAAAACAAGGAGTTTCCCTTGACTATTTCTAATATCTTTTTCTTCTTATCGGCTAACATATTTTGTCAATATTGCATTTGTGTCTCAATTTCTATGCAAATATAGCTCATTTATTAATCAAATTGAACTCTAAACACAATTAATTTGAGCTTCAATAAATTTATTTGAAAGGTATTTAATATCCATAGGATTCTAAAAAATTTAATAGAAATTCATATTAAAAAGCTTCTGAAGGAATTTAATTTAAAATTTGATTCAAACTGGGATATGCGAGATGTTTGAAGCTTATTTTGTTTATATTAATCAGAAATTATCTGGCAAAACACCACTGAAAAAATTATTACTTTTGCAAAACTTGAAATAAGAAATAAGGAACAATGGACAAGAAACAAGAAATGTGGAACATACAAGAAATCATTAAACAAAGAATTCTTATTCTTGATGGCGCCATAGGCACAATGATTCAAAAACATAATTTGCAGGAAAAGGATTATAGAGGCGAAAGATTTGAGAATTTTACAAGCGATCAAAAAGGTAATAATGATCTGCTTTCTTTAACAAAACCTGAAATTATATGCGAAATTCATGAAAAATATCTTCAGGCCGGTGCCGACATTATCGAAACCAATACGTTCAATGCAAATAAAATTTCGATGCTTGATTATGATATGGTGGATGTTGTTTATGAAATGAATCTTGCATCGGTGAAACTTGCAAGAGAAATTGCCGATAAATATTCGGAGATAACACCCGATAAACCACGCTTTGTGGCCGGTTCAATAGGGCCGACTAATAAAACCGCATCTATTTCACCTGACGTAAATAATCCTGCTTACAGGGCAGTAACTTTCGATGATTTGGTTAATGCTTATAAAGAACAAGCAGAGGCATTTATTGATGGCGGAGCTGATTTAATTTTGATAGAAACCGTTTTTGATATTTTAAATACCAAGGCAGCTTTGTTTGCTATTGAAGAAGTTTTTAATACAAAAAATAAAAGAATTCCCGTTTCGGTTTCGGTAACAATTGCCGATAAAAGCGGGCGGACTTTAGCCGGTCAAACAATAGAAGCTTTTTTAATTTCTTTATCAAATTACGATTTATTTAGTATTGGTTTAAATTGTTCGTTTGGTGCCGATGATCTTTTCCCTTTTCTGAAAACATTGTCAAAAAACACACCGATTTATGTAAGTGCCTATCCAAATGCAGGTTTACCGAATGAGTTTGGACAATATGATCAAACTGCTAAAATTATGGCTGAAAGGATTCAAAAATATTTCGATAATAAATTGGTGAATATAATTGGTGGTTGTTGCGGCACAACTCCGGCGCATATTAAAGAATTTGTGAAACTTGCTGCGAATGCCGAAAAACGTAAAGTGCCTGTAAAAAAAACCCTGACACAACTTAGCGGATTAGAACCTTTAACCATTAGTAAAGAAAGTAATTTCATAAATATTGGCGAAAGAACAAATGTTTCGGGTTCACGAAAGTTTGCTCGTTTGATACGTGAAAAAAAATATGAAGAAGCTTCAACGGTTGCAAGGCATCAGGTAGAAAACGGTGCTCAAATTATTGATATAAATTTGGACGATGCCATGCTTGACGCTGAAAAAGAGATGGTGAATT
This sequence comes from Bacteroidales bacterium, assembly GCA_016342645.1. GTDB lineage: Bacteria > Bacteroidota > Bacteroidia > Bacteroidales > JAEINX01 > JAEINX01. The sequence goes on from JAEINX010000034.1 coordinate 11,669, forward strand.
TTTTAAATTTAATAAGTTCCGACCCTGATATTACTCGTGTTCCTGTTATGATAGATTCATCAAAATGGTCGGTCATAGAAGCAGGCTTAAAATGCTTGCAAGGAAAAGGAATAGTTAACTCAATAAGCCTGAAAGAAGGGGAGGAGTTATTCATTGAGCGTGCAAAAAAAATAAAGGAATATGGTGCAGCAGTTGTTGTTATGGCTTTCGATGAAGAAGGACAGGCATCTTCCTATCAAAGAAGAATAGAAGTTTGTAAACGTGCTTATGATTGTTTGGTAAATAAGGCTGATTTTCCACCACAGGATATAATTTTCGACCCGAATATTCTGACAATTGCAACCGGCATGGAAGAGCATAATAATTTTGCAGTTGATTTTATTGAAGCTACAAAATGGATAAAACAAAATCTTCCTTATGCTAAGGTCAGTGCAGGCGTCAGCAATTTATCTTTTTCGTTCAGAGGTAATAATATAGTGCGTGAGGCCATGCATTCGGTTTTTCTTTACCATGCTATCAAAGCCGGATTGGATATGGGAATCGTGAATCCGGCAATGCTTCAAATTTATGATGAAATACCTAAAGATTTGTTGGTTTTGGTTGAAGATGTTGTTTTAAACAGCCATGATGGAGCAACCGAAAAGTTAATTGAGTTTGCTCAAAATATTATTGAAAAGGGTGATACTATCATTAAAAAAGATGAATGGAGAGAAAACAATCTTGAAGAACGCTTGAAACATTCTTTAATAAAAGGAATTGCTGAATATCTTGATGAAGATATTAATGAGGCACTCAAAAAATATTCCCCAGCTTTAAGCATTATTGAAGGCCCTTTAATGGATGGGATGAATGTAGTCGGTGAATTGTTCGGGTCGGGAAAAATGTTTTTGCCTCAGGTGGTTAAAACCGCAAGAGTAATGAAAAAAGCTGTTGCAATTTTGCTTCCGTATATTGAACAGGAAAAATCAGAAACCGGTGGGCAAAAATCATCAGGTAAAATTCTGATAGCCACCGTTAAAGGCGATGTTCACGATATTGGCAAAAATATTGTAAACGTAATTTTATCATGTAATAATTACGAAGTTATTGATCTCGGTGTTATGGTTCCAACCGAAGATATTTTGAAAGCTGCAAAAGAGCACAATGTAGATATTATTGGCTTGAGTGGATTAATTACTCCTTCTCTCGAAGAAATGGTAAGAGTGGCTCAGGAAATGGAAAAACAAGGATTTAAAAAACCGCTTTTAATTGGAGGTGCAACCACCTCCAAAATTCATACTGCCGTAAAAATTGCACCCCAATATTCTAATCCTGTGATTTATGTAAAAGATGCTTCACAAAGCGTAATAATGCTCAACAAAGTATTTTCAGCTAATGCTAAAGAGAATTTTTTCAACTCAATTGAGAATGAATATAAAATTATTAGAGAAAAACACTTTAAAAAAACACAGGTAAATTACATTGCACTTGAAGATGCCAGAAAAAATAAATTAAGAATTGATTGGAAGAATTTTTCTCCAGTAAAACCCAAATTTTTTGGCACTAAAATATTTAATAATTATTCAATTTCAGAAATTCAAAAGTTCATCAATTGGTCGTTTTTCTTTAATGCATGGGGTTTAAAATCAAATTTTAAAGACGATAATGAAAAAAGTGAAAAATATAAAGAAGCGAAAAAATTATTCGATGATGCTCAGTTGCTTTTAAATGAAATTGTTGATAAAAATTTGCTTGAAGCGAAAGCTGTAATAGGAATATATCCGGCAAATTCTGTAAATGATGACATTTTAATTTATGCAGATGAAAACAAAAAATCAATATTAGAAACTTTTCCAAACTTAAGGCAACAAATTCAGAAGTCAAATAATAATCCGAATCTTTCGCTTTCCGATTTCATTGCACCGCTTGAAAGTGGCAAAAAAGATTATATAGGATTTTTTGCATTAACTGCAGGCCTGAATATTGAAAAATCTATTACAGAATTTAAAAATAATAATGATGATTATAAAGCCATAATGCTTCAACTTTTGTCCGACAGGCTGGCAGAAGCTTTTATTGAATTATTGCATTTAAAAACGAGGAAAGAATATTGGGCATATTCTCCTAACGAAAACCTTTCGCTCGAAGAGCTTTTCAATGAAAAATATGTCGGTAAGCGTCCTGCAATCGGTTATCCGGCTTGCCCCGATCATTCGGAGAAAAAAAGAATCTTTAATCTTTTGGATGTTGAAAAAACCATAGGCATTGAATTAACCGATTCGTTTGCAATGTATCCAACAGCCTCGGTTTGCGGTTTATTTTTCTCTCACCCTGAGGCAAAATATTTTTCGGTTGGGAAAATTTCAGATGAGCAATTAAAAAATTATGCAAAAAGAAAAAACGAAAACCCTGAAATTGTAGAGAAATTTATAAAAGGAATGTTAGATTAGCAGCCCATGACTTTAGTGGGTTTGAAAAAATAAAATCAATGAATTATTAATGTTTTAAAAGTTTGTAAAACCAATAAATAAACCAAGCAGCCCATGACTTTAGTCATGGGTTCTTAAACATAAAGACATATATATAACCGTTTTAACGGTTTATAAAACATAAACTAAAATGTCACATTCATTAACAAAAATCTGGATTCATTCAATACTTGGTGTAAAAAACAAACAAGCATTGATCAATGATGAGGTTGCTCCTTTAATTTATAAACATATTGAGGAGAGTCTTTTGTCAATTGACTGTAAACCAAGAATTATTAATGGTGTAGAAGACCACATTCATTTATTGTTTTTACTTTCACCAAAAATTGCAGTAGCTGATTTAGAGAAAAAAATCAAAGGAGAAACATCACATTGGATTAATCAGCAAAATTTAATAAAGGATAAATTTGCATGGCAAGTAGGTAATGGTGCTTTTTCGGTAAGTGAATCAAATGTAAAATCTGTACAATCATATATTAAAACACAAAAAGAACATCATGAAAAAATGACTTTTGAAGAAGAGTATAATTTGTTTTTAAAAAAACATGGAATTTTAATAAACCGTTGAAACGGTTAGTTTTTTCCTAACAATCAATAAACCCACGATTAAAATCGTGGGCTACAAATAACGAAAAGGCAAAAACTATAATAATAAAATCGTTAAGCGAAAACCCAAAGCAGCCCATGACTTTAGTCATGGGATTTGAAATATAAAAACAAAAATTATAACCGTTTTAACGGTTTAAAAATAAAAAATGAAGCAGTTGAAAGAATTATTAAAAGAAAACAAATTTCTTGTGGGTGTTGAATTGGTAAACTCACGAGGTATAATTCAGCAGGCAAATAGTCAAAAAACATTAAATTTGGCAAACAAACTTTGCGAAGATAAAAGAATCGATTGGCTTTCGATAACCGATAGTGCCGGTGGTAACCCTACAATGTCTCCCGATTTTTTGGCCAAGCAAGTGTTGAAAACCGGAAAAAACACCATCATTCATCTTAGTTGTAAAGATTTGAACAGAAATGGGTTGGAAAGCCTTGCATGGAAATATTCAAGCGAAGGCTTTAATAATTTATTAGTTATTTCAGGAGATTACCCAATTGATGGCTATCAAGGAGTTGCTCAGGGAGTTTTTGACTTAGACTCAGTAGGTTTGTTAAAAATGCTCAACGAAATGAATGCAGGTTTAAAAGTAAAAGGCCGTAAACCAAATTCCATGATCGAACTTGATCGAACAAATTTCTTCCTCGGTTGTGCTGTTTCACCATTTAAGTTTAGTGAAGCCGAGCAAATTATGCAATACGAAAAGTTGAAACTTAAGGTAAGAACGGGTGCAAATTTCATTATTTCTCAATTAGGTTATGATATCAGAAAATCGCATGAATTATTGTGTTTCATGAAAGAAAGCAATATTTCGATTCCGGCAATCGGGTATGTTTATCTTTTATCGGCGGGGGTTGCTAATATTTTCAACAAAGATTTAATTCCGGGTTGTGTAGTCAGCGATGAGTTTTTGAAAAAAATTAAAGAAGAAAAAAAATCAGACGACAAAGGAAAAAGTTTCTTTATTGATTTTGCTGCTAAACAATTTGTTGTACTCAAAGCAATGGGTTACAAAGGAGTTTACATTGGCGGAATTCATAAATACGAAGACTTTGAGGCTATAATGAAAAAAGTCGATGAGTATAAAAATGCTAACTGGCTTGATTTTGTTAAAGAACTTAGTAATCCGCAAGCAAATGAATTTTATTATTATTCAATTGAGAAAAACACAGGACTTTCAGATATTAAAAACATAAATCCCGTATATTTAAACTTTAAAAAATCCTCATTTTCAAAACATATTTCACTTTCTTATAGACTTAGCAGACTGTGGCATTCATTGTTTTTCGCATATAATGCTCCATTTTTTAATATGTGCAAATCTTATTATAAATTTTTAGAAAAAAGACAAGGGAAATCATTAGATAAGCTTTCTTATTTTAATGAACGATTTTGGAAATCGCTTTTTTTTAGGTGCAAGGAATGTGGAGATTGTTCACTGCCTGACATAAGTTATTTATGTCCGCTTTCTCAATGCGAAAAAAATCAACGAAACGGGCCTTGTGGAGGGAGTTCCAAAGATAAATGTGAGGCATCAAAATTAGGAAAAGATTGCATTTGGGTCAGGGCTTATGCAAGAAATAAATACTTTAGCGGAAATACCCGGAATCTCCTCAATAGAAGACCTGTTATAAACAATAATGATTTAAAAAACACTTCAGGCTGGGCGAATTGCTTTTTATTAAAAGATCATAATGCTTACATGGGAAGAGGTGAAGCAAAATAACGTTTGATTATTTACTAAGCGGATAAATTAGCACATCTGCTGCATTCATTTTTATAAGATAACCTTCACCCGGAACACAATTTCCGATTCCGTTAACCCAGTTTGGGCCAATTTTCATAATGTTTGCACCTGTCGAGCTTCTGATAAATTTGAGATTATCGTTCAAAATAACTCCAAATGCCGACATTGCATCCATTTCATCCAAAGGAAGATAACTTACAAATTGATAGCCTGCTTCTAAATTTATTGGAGTTTGAGCATCAACAATAACTCCTTCAATAATAAAATCATCGTCTTGGTTCATTTTAAACAAATAACCTTCGGTTGAACTCCAGTTTCCTATTCCATTCACCCAATTCGGGCCGATTTTTCTTAAGGTTTGACCCAGTGAATTTCTTACAAAATCAAGATTGTCATTTAAAATCTCCGACAAAACAACAATCATATCAGCATTTTCGGGCATGATATGAGATGAAGAAAATTGAAAACCGTTTTCAAGTGAAACAGTTTGTGAAGATTGTTGATTATCAGGAAAAATATTAACAATCAAACCTTCGATAACTGTCAGGCCGTAAGGTATTTCATCGGGAATCAAAACCCAACCATTGTAAGATCCTCCCCATCCGAAATTTACATGATAATAATCATCCGTATTATATCCATCAACAACAATATTATGCCCCATAGTATGAGGGGGGTCAATAACTGCAAGATGAGCAGGAAAAGCATCCATCATATTTTGTGATAATTTTTCATATAAATCGGGTGAATTTTCGTCAAGCAATTCAATTTCGTCAAAACTAAATTTTTCATAACCCATGAAAGCCTGACTAACGCCGAAAGTCCCCGATATTGATGATGTATAAACTTGGTGCATAGCTACCCCGCAGGCAAAATTAATTACGGCTTTGTCGTCATCTGTTAAAGGAATTTGATTTTGATAATGATCTTCGAGAGTTCCAAGATAAGTATTCATTTCAGGAAATGATGGAAAATCATAAGTATGACAATCATTATCGATCCAATATTGCCTGCCTGCATAATTATGATAATAATCGTCAGTGTCGTCGAAAGTAGTATTTTGAGTTGTTTGTAAAAAATTAAGTATTTGAGCCATTGCAACTGCAGGACAACCTGCTATACTTCTGTTTCCGGTAACATTATCAATCGGACAAAAATTATTATAGGGTGCACTTTGAGTCCAGTTTTCTTCAAGCCATCCTCCGGTTGCGGTACTTCCTTCGGGTGGCCATTGCTGAAAACTTCTATTTAAATTTTGTTGAAAATTTTTATTTGAAAATTCTTCCCACTGCCTGTTTCGTTCTTCAATTATATTTTCCGGCAATTTTGTAATATTTTCCAATCTTAGTTCAATATTTGTGATCAAAATCTGCTCTAAAATATTTTTATTGTTGTTGTTTTCTGAATAATTGTTTATAAACGAATACGCAATTACAGGTGGGAGGTCAGTGTTAGCTGTTACCACAATATAACCTTGCGGGGACAAATTCATAACAAAGAATAATTTATCATTCTTTGAACTAAAAATTGAATTTACCGGTGTTTCAATTGAAAATTGTGAATCTTTTGACAACTGAACCAACTTTGATTTCGCAATTTGTTTTGCAAGATTTTTATTGACCGAATCGGCATTTAATTGTATTGAAATCGAGAAAATCAATACCATTGAAATAAATAGATTTTTTTTTACCATTTTAAAAATTATTTGTGTTAATATTTTATTGAGAATTTTTTTCATGTTTATTTTGTTGAAGGATAAACTAAAACATCGAGTATGTTCATTTTTATCATATATCCTTCACCGGAATTGCAATTTCCGATTCCATTAACCCAGTTTGGGCCGATTTTTCTCAGCATATTTCCATCCGAATCTCGAATATACTCAAGGTTTTCAGATAATATGTTTTCAAAAGCTGTGAGAGCATCCATTGAATTCTCAGGCAGGTAGCTTACAAATTGAAAACCTTCGGATAATACAATCGGTGTTTGAGGATTTGTTATTTCACCTTCAATAATTAATGTTTCTGAAGCATTTAGTTTAAACAAATATCCTTCAACCGGATTCCAATCACCTATACCGTTTACCCAATTAGGTCCAATTTTTCGAAGCATATTTCCATCAGAATCTCTAACAAAATCAAGATTATCATTTAGTATTTCGGATAAAACACTCAACATATCGGGATCATTAGGTGAAAGATTTGATGAGCTAAACTGGTATCCTTCATTTAGAGTAATTTCCTGAGAAGATGTTCCACTTCCCCAACCTGCCATTTTTGCTGCCATCCACCAGAAAGCTCTTCCTTTCAGATTACAATTAAGTGACTCGGAATGTGCACATGAGCAGGCCCAACAAAGATCCGATCCGGGATTTGCATCACACCATTCAAGAGCCCAATTTCCCAATAAACTTCCTCCGGGGCCGGAATAATAATTACAATTATCGTTAGCATATTCAAAAAAAGTATAATCCGGATTATAACTTTCAATATCAGCAAAATCAAATAAAATTTTATCGTTCTCAATGCAATAGTCTCGAATTTGTTGATTTCTGGCTTTTAAATTTGCCCACGACCAAATATCAAGATGACCGGTCATATACACGAATTTCACATCCGGAAAATCATTTTCAAGTTCAGTCATTTTGTTGAGGTAAGTATTTATTCCTTCCACAGTATTATCTGAACAACCTCCACACCACGACCACATTACTACATTTATATTATATCCGCCATTATTCAGAACATTTCGAGTTGTTTGTGCCCAGGTTGTATCGCCATTGTGCCCGAGATCACCTCCGCCTTCTTTATAAAATAAAGCTCCGCCACTTCCCGATGAATTGAAAGTATATGGCTCGCCAATATGACTTTGCAAATTACTCATACCGGAGGTTATTTGACTACCATGTGAAGTATGGCCGTAGTAAATTCTAAGATCATTTTTTGCTTGCAATATCCATTCTTCAGGAACAGATGATAAATCGGTGCAAAAGTGGTCGGCAATAATATTCTGCGCGATCAGGGAAACACCTGACAAAAAAATAATTAAGATAAAAACAGTTTTTTTCATGATTTTTTCTGTGTTAAAATTTGATTTGATAAATATACGATTAAATTTAAATGAAAATATATTTTAAAATATTCAACAACTCCTACTCTTTATGATTTTTCTCATCCTCTTTTTTTTCATCACTTACTGCTTTCATATGCTGCACTTTTGCATGCTCATGATCTTGATTGCCAATATCACCTTTTTTTCTCATATCAAGTCTTTTAATGGCTGTTTCACGGCCATAAACAATCAAATTATCGCCATGCATTATTTTTACCACATTGTTAGGCAAGCCAATATAATTTCCATTCATTCGCTCAATTCCAAGAACTGTTATTCCCTCATTTCTGAGATTACTCTCAAATAATGTTTTTCCAACAACCCAATCATCTTCTTTTACATAAAGCTCCGAAACCTGATAATTACCTGCAAGATTTAACAATGAAGAATAATCTCGAGACTTAAGGCTTGAAAACCTATTTAAAAGTAAATTAATAATTTTACAAAGCCATTTATCAATATTTTTATTGGACGAAACAATCCATAAAATCAAAATTCCACCAACAACAATTGAAATATTTAAATACCAAGGCAATGATCGCTCATCTTTATGTAAAAAAGTTATTAAAAGAGTTGCAATTACTGTAACAATACCTGCATTTCCAAGTAACATTAATGTAAAAATCAGTTTTCTTCTGACAGGATGTTGAACTATTTTTTCAGATTCTTTTGTTGTAAATCCACAACCTGTAAAAGCCGATCTTGCCTGAAATTTAGCAGATTTGGATGACAAACCTGTGTTTTCTAAGGCTGCGGCAGTTATTCGGGTCATTAAAATCGAAAATATTAAAATGCAAATGACTGAGAGTGCTGGAAACATAAACTTCTATTTTATTTAGTTAAGAATTCACTTTTGATTTGTTAATTATTAACATGGGTTTAACAATTTTTAATACAGGTTTAACAATTCTTGAATTTATTTATGATAAAAATCATATTTAATAATTTACGAGTCAAATTTATTGCATTTTTGACAAATTTTGAAATTAAAATATGAAATTAGAATAAACATTTTTACATTCTTAAAATTAAACATTAAGCAAAAATAAAATTAATTATGAAAAATTTAAAACATACAAACATTTTTATTAGTACGGTAATAATATTATTTGCTTTACTGACGGGATTTGTTTCACCTGAAAAAGACGGAACAAAAGAGACAACAACAACTCCTGGCGAGGTAACTTTTAGTGTAAGAACAGTTACAGAAAACGGTAATTATGCGCCAAAACATGTTCTGGCAATTTGGGTTGAAGATGGAAGTGATTTTGTGAAAACAAGACTTGCAATGGCAGGAGTACGAAAAATCTATTTGTATAAATGGAAAGCAATATCTAATTATAATGTTGTTGATGCTATTACCGGACCAACTTTAAATTATCACCAATCACATACTATAACATGGGATTGTACTGATTTGGATGGAGAAGAAGTCCCAGACGGAGAATACACAATTTATGTTGAATTTACCGAAAAACATGCACAGGGCCCATGGACAGCAATAAATTTCACCAAAGGCCAGGAAACTCAGCACTTGATAATTCCGGATGAAACTTACTTTAAAGATATGGTTTTAGATTTCGTCCCCGAAATTGTGCCTGTTACTCAAACTATTAGTTTAACCGAAGGCTTCCAATTTGTTTCTACTAATGTTGAGCCAAATGATCCTGATATGAATGTTGTTTTATCAGAAATCTTAAATTATAATTTGGAATACGTGCGAGATTCGGATGGTAGTATGTTCAGGAAAATTGGCCCCAATTGGGTCAATGGTATTGGGGATTGGATTACGGTTGAAGGTTATTTATTCAAAATGAATGGTCCAGAACAATTGGTTATTGAAGGATTTAGGATTGATCCTCAAACTCCTATTAATTTATATGCCGGTTTTCAATTCGTTTCTTATCTTCCACAAAACCAAATTGATGCATTAACAGCTTTTGAAAGCATTTTATCTGATAATCTTTTATATGTAAGAGATTCTTATGGAAGTATGTTAAGGAAAATCGGTCCAAATTGGGTTAATGGAATCGGTAATTGTACTGAAGGGCAGGGATACTTAATTAAAATGAGTGCCGACGACATTTTGATTTATCCTTAATTTGTTTTAAAAATACTTTCTATTCGATTTGAGAGTTAATATTATAATTTATAAGATAAAAATTATTAACTCTCAAATTTTTCTCCCCATTTATGATAAAATCAAATTATCATACACATACAAAGTTTTGTGATGGATCAGATGAACCCGAAGCTTATGTAAAAGAAGCAATTAAATTAGGATTCAATTCTTTGGGCTTTTCGGGGCATGCTCCTTTTCCAAAAGAAAACACTTTTGCAATTAAAGATAATGATCTGGAAAATTATTGCAACAATATTGAATTCCTAAAAAACAAATATCAAAATATTATCAAAGTTTATATCGCTCTCGAAGTAGATTATATTCCGGAAATTACAGAAGATTTTCATAATTTCTACAAAAAGTGCAATCTTGATTATATTATCGGCTCAGTACATTTGGTTTTGAATCCTGAAAACAAAAAACTTTGGTTTATTGACGGGCCGAAAGAGGAAATTTATGACAAAGGCCTTGAAATTGCTTTTAATAATAATATTCGTCAGGCTGTTAAAGCATATTATTATCAAATCAATAGGATGATAGAAACTCAAGAACCCGATGTAATCGGCCACTTGGATAAAATTAAAATGCACAATAAAAACCGCTTTTTTTCAGAAGATGAAAAATGGTATCAGAATTTGATTTCGGAAACATTAATGCTTAGTAAAGAAAAAAACTGCATAATTGAAGTAAACACAAGAGGGCTCTATAAAAAAAGGTGTGATTCATTATTTCCCGGAAAACAAATTCTGAAACAAATTCATTCAATGAAAATCCCGATAGTTGTAAATTCAGACGCTCATAAACCATCAGAGTTGACGCTTGGATTTGATCAAGCAATAAAAGAATTGAAAAGTATTGGATTTAAAAATCATATGACATTTTCAGTTCATGGGTGGGAAAAAATAGAATTATAATATTACTTAAAATCGGCAAATAAATTTAAAGTTTGCTTAATCGGGATTTTTCGATTTTTATTTTAATGGATAATAATTATGCGAAAATAAACCTTAATTTAGCCGAAAATCCAATGAATAATGAAGCGAAGTTATATTTTAATACAAGTACTTTTAATTGTTTTTTGTAATAATGCTATTGCAAACAAACACGATAGCCTTATAAATGTTCTCACTTCATCAGAGATCAAAAAAGATAGAATAGATGCTTATCTTGAGCTGACAAAATTTATGCTTGCCAAGGAATTGGATTCGGCAAATAAAATGATCGATTCTGTACTTAGATGGTCACAACGAGAAAATTACAAAAATGGAATAGCCACCGGCTATAATTTCCATGGAGAATATTTATGGCGTAAAGGAAGTATTGATAGTGCGATAGGTTATTTTCATAAAACTGTAAAATACTCTATTCAGAACGAGCTAACATCAAAACGAATACTTGCTTTGGCAAATATCGGTTCGGCTTACAATGATTTTGGAGAACACGATAGCGCGTATAAATATTTGAATCAGAGCATGGAGTTAGCAATACAATCCAGCGATTTGAAACTTGTTGCAAATGCATCGGATCAGTTAGGCAAATTATATAGGAAATATGGTAATTACGAAAAAGCATTAGAATGCTTTTTTGAATCACGAAAAATTTATGAAGAATCACATGATTCAGTTAAATTGGTTAACCTCTTTAACTCATTTGGCTCAATTTATCAAGATATTGGAGACTTTGAAAAATCGCTTGAGTTTTTCAAAATGTCAATGGAACTCGACTTAATTGTTGATGAGGTAAATATTATATATCATATTTTAAATAACCTTGGGGTTTTATATTGGCAAGTTGCACTAGAATATGATTCGGCAAGACATTATATTCTTTCCTCTCTCGAAATACTACCGAAAACTATTGATCCAACTAATAAACAAATTGCATATATCAATTTGGGTGGAATTGAAACTGATGATGACAAACATGAAAAAGCGTTAGATTATTATAGAAAAGCACAATCTGTTGAAATTTTATACCCTTCTCTTTATATCCAATCAGCTTTGTTTATTAATATGGGAATTGCTTTTAATGGTTTAGGCCAATACGATTCAGCAAAGTATTACTCTTTTAGAGGCTTAAAAATCGCAAAAGAAACAAATACTAAAATGTGGATAAAAAATGCCTATAACACTTTATATATGGTAGATTCAGCAGAAAATCGGCTTGATTCAGCTATGTATTATCTCTCAAAGTATCATGCCTATCAGGATAGTCTTTCGAGGGAAGAATTAGACGGAAAAATTTCCGAATTAGAAATAAGATATGAAACCGAAAAAAAAGAAATTGAAAACCAAGAGCTTAAAAAAGAAAATACATTAAACGAAAAACTAATAAAAAACCAAAATCTTGTAATAATTATAGGTGTTTTTGCATTTATTTTTTTCATTCTTTACTTAATAAGCGTTCTTAGTAGTAGGAAAACACAAAAGAAAAAAAATATTGAATTAGCTGATTTTAATAAAAAAATCCTTTCCCAACAACAGCAACTCGAAAAGGCTAATAAAAAACTTGAATTTCAAAAAAAACAATTATCAGAATTGATTATTACAAAAGATAAATTCTTTTCAATAGTTGCACATGACTTAAGAAGTCCGTTTAACGTTATTTTGGGTTTCCTTGATCTTTTGGAGCAAGAGTTTGATTTAATGAGTGACTCAGAAAAAATTAAAATCATACAAACCCTTCAAAAAAGCAGTCAAAATACTTATCAATTATTAATTAATTTACTTGATTGGGCAAGGTCGCAACGTGGTATGATTAAGAATGACCCAAAGAAAATTAATCTTTCGGAAATACTTGAAAATGCTATAAAAACATTGCATGAATCAAGCAAAAAGAAAGAACAAAATATCCATAATGAGATTCTTAAAAATACTTTTGTAATTGCTGACAAAGAATTATTAAACACTATTTTTCGTAATTTATTAAACAACTCAATTAAGTTCACACCAAAGAAAGGTGATATTTATATTAATGTAAATGAAAAAGGAAAGTTTTTAGAAATATGCATAAAAGATACTGGAATAGGAATTCCTGAAGATAAAATTCCTATGCTTTTTAATATTGATTGTGATTATAATTTACCCGGAACTGATAGAGAATCAGGTACAGGACTTGGACTCATTATTGTTCGTGAATTCGTTGAACTTATGGGAAGTTCAATCAATGTTGAAAGTGAACTGGGAAAAGGAAGTAAGTTTTGTTTCATGCTTCCAATGGCTTAATTGTTTAATCTATTACTTTTTAGAAGCTTTTTATCCCTTACCATATGTAAATCCGACTGAAAGCAGGGATTTTATTAAAAAGATTTTTTGTCACAAAAGAAACCTTTTTGTTTTTTAATAGTTTTGCTATTAAAGTATAAACAAAAATGTGTGGATAAGAAAAAAGATGAATTTTTAATGCTTTCGGTGAAGCAAGGCGATTTAGATTCGATGGCTCCCTTGTTTGAAAAATACCATGCCTCTGTTTATCGGTACTATTATAGATGTACTCAGGATGTGGAACTTAGTAAAGATATGTGTCAAAACCTTTTCGCAAGAGTTCTTAAATTCAGGCATGCTTTTCCCGAAGGAGCGAATTTTAGAGGATGGTTGTTTGTGATTGCAAGAAATTTAAAATATGATCATTATAGAAAAAATAAACACATAATTAATAATACAATTAGAACTGATGAAATTAAAGACGAAACAGTTACAACAGCCGAAGAAACCGAAAGTAATGAAAGAACTCAGATACTATATGAGGCACTTAAGAAACTGAAACCGGAATATCGTGATATAATTGAGATGGCAAAATTTGAGGGATTAAAATATGAAGAAATATCAAAACTAAACGGTTCAAGTGTTGGGGCCGTTAAACTTAGAGTTCACAGAGCTATGAATAAATTACGAGAAATATACTTTGAAATTGCATAAAAAAGGAGGAAAGATGATGAATTGTGAGGAAATAAAATTATTGTTTGTTGATTATCTTGACAATACTTTAAATGAAACGGATAAAGCAATTGTCGAGAAACATATAGAAAAATGTAAGTCCTGCCAAAAGGAAATTAAAGACTTGCAGCATATTTTTCCAAAAACTGATGATAAATCAATTGAAGTGCCTTCTGATGAAATCAGAAAAATTTTTTACGAAATGCTTGAAAACGAAAAACAAATTCAAGCTCAACTTCCAAACATTAAGACTGAAAACAAAAAAACAATAAGATTTATTAATTCGCTGGCATTTAGAATTGCAGCAAGCTTTATAATACTTATAGTTGGTTATGGAATAGGTTTTTATGTTCATCCCAAAACAATCGATACCGAAGCCATTGACGAATTAACAAATCATGTTTCGGAGATGAAACAATTTGTAATGATGAACGAGTTTCAAAAATCTTCGGCAAGTGAACGAGCCCATTTTGTTAAAGGTATCGAAGACATTCCTGATCCTGATATAAATGTACTCAGAAATCTTATTCATTTGATGAATACAGACGAAAACGATAATGTCAGGCTGGCAGCAATTTCCGCTTTATCAAGATTTGGGCACATTAGCGAAGTAAGAGATGAATTGCTTTCAGCATTAAAAAATCAAAAAGAACCAATGATACAAATAAAACTTATTGATGTAATGGTTAATCTTGAGGAAAAAAGAGCATTGAAACCATTCCGTCAGATAATTAACAACGAAGAAAATTCTAAACTCGTAAAGAATTATGCAGTTAAAGGTTATGAATATTTATCAATTTAAAAATAAACACAGAAGACCAACATAAAGTTTATAAACAATTTAATATTAAAATTAAAACACATAAAAAATGAAAACGATAAAGAAAATTATACTTATTGCTCTGATATTTATTATCAATCTTAGCTTTTCTTATTCACAGGAATTTAAAAAAAACATTAATGATGTTGAGAAAATCAATATTAGCAAATTAACTAATTTCACTGTTGAAGGTTACTCAGGAAAAGATATTATTATCACAAGCGAAGATTATAAAGCACCTAAAGCAAGGGAGGACGGTTTAAGGCCTGTTTTCGGAAGAGGGCAGGACAATACCGGCCTTGGCTTGTATTTAATTATTAAAAACGGAGAATTAAAAATTTCTCCTGTTGTGAAGGAAGCAATTAAAGCAAAATACAAAATCAAAATTCCTAAAAATCTTGATCTTATTATCCCAAAATCTAACCTTTTCGACATGGAATTCAGTGATTTTAGTTTTGGTTCATCTACATACATTCAGGCAATTGAACTTCAAGAACAAATGAATCAATTATCTTTTGAAAATGCTGAAATGTTAGAACAATTAGAAGAAATTTCTCCAAAAGATCTTGAAAAAAAAATTGCTGAAAAAGTCCATGAAGTACAAAAAACTGCCAAAAATAAAGCTAAGCAAAAAAGAATAATTGCAGCCACTAATATAAAAGATAGGGATAAAGATAGAGATAAAGATAAAGATAGAGATTATGATTCCGATTATGATAATGAGTATTATTATGTAGGGCCTGGTGTGCAAATCTATTCCGATGAAACAAAAAGGCGAAATTTGAAATTCAAAAATCTTGAAGGCGAAATTGAAATAAATGCCACTAATGCCAACATTGCATTGGAAAATATTACAGGCCCGGCAGTTGTATATTTAAGTTCAGGAAACATTATTGCAGATTTTTCACAGCTTAACCAAAAATATCCTGTTCTTTTTACAACAATGAATGGTGAGATTGATTTAAGTCTTCCCTCAGATACTAAGGCAAATCTAATAATTACAAACCTATCAAACAGCCAAACTTATACAGATTTTAACTTTGATTTTGAAGATGAAAATAATTCATATCTTGAAGAATTTCTCGGCAATAAAATAGAATGCAAAATAAATGGTGGAGGTGTCGAAATGCAGCTCCGAGCAACAAGCGGGGATGTTTTTATCAGAAAAAAATAAATGCTTTCTTCCGCTATTAAAATAAGCCTTGAAATCTTAAAAAGGTTTGACAAATTGTATTAGAAAAAAGCTAATGCGGATTAAGCAAAAATTAGATGCGTATCTAATTTTCAGCTAAAGCTACTCTTTTGCTTTCGGCTGAATACAAGTATTTTATAAAATATGGCAGAGAAGCTAATTTTCAAGAATTAGTCTGATATCATTACATTCTTTTAACCAATACCTGTTTTACATATTATTAACGACATTGTTTTGTAAATGGATTCAATTGATTTTTTTTTGCTATTGAGTATTGCATTTTTTTTTAGTTTTTTAAAACCTCTAAAACAGTTAGAGTTTATTTTTTATGTTTCAAATCATACAACTCAAGTCATGTGTTATTAATAAATTTTTAATTTTACAATATGTTAAGTGTTTGTTAAAAATTACATATCTTTGTTTTTTTAAATTATATGATGTAACAAAAATAATTCTTCATATTCTATTTGATTAATTATTATAGAATAAAGAATGTAAAAAAATGAAATCTGACCATAATAATAAATTGAACGAAAAAACATCTTTTAAAGAAGCATCAATTCTTGTTGTTGAAGATAATCAAAATGTAAACATTTTGCTAAAGAAATATTTAGAAAAACTTTCTTTTAAAGTTGTAATAAGTATTGATGGTGAACAGGGATTCAAATGCTTCAACGAATCGCATTTTGATCTTTGTATTATTGATATTATGCTACCCAAAATGGATGGATTTAACCTTGTAAAGAAAATTAGGGAAATTAATGAAAATGTTCCAATAGTTTTTCTTACGGCAAAAGCTTTTGTTGAAGACAGGATAAAAGGTTTTGAAGCCGGTTGTGATGATTATATAACAAAACCATTTAGCACAAGGGAATTAGGTTTACGTATTAATGCAATTCTAAAACGCTATTTTGAAAATAAAAGCCATGATAATGAGATTGTTTATCATATTGGAAAATATTTTTTTGATTATTCAAACATGACCCTCACAATAGATGATACAACACAAATTCTCACAAGAAAGGAAGCAGCACTCTTGAAATTATTTTGTGAAAATAAAAACAAATTGATACACCGGAAAGAAGCAATGAAAGCAATATGGGGTAAGGATGACTATTACATTGGTAGAAGTATGGATGTATTTATTACTAAAATAAGAAAACATTTGAAAGCAGATCCCAATATTTCAATTACCAACGTTCATGGTTCGGGATTTAAGCTTGAAGAAAATAAATAGCTTTAATCAATTATTGAAAATTTCTGTGTAACTACCTTTTTTCCAATCGATATTCTTAAAAAATAAACTCCAGCGATCAAATTCTTACGGTTAATTTTTATTTTATGATTACCGGCTTCAATTTTACCTTCATCTGATTTATATACTATTTCACCAATAATATTAAAAACACATAAGGAAACATCCTGTTGTTCCGATAAATTAAAATCTACTTCTGTTGTTTTGCTAAAAGGATTTGGAAAAATATTTAAGCTTTCGGTATCAATCAAATATTCAATACCAACACCGCTTTCGGTTTTAAATTGAATAGATTTATATGACTCAAATCCCATCCATTGTGCAATGTAAGTGTTGGTACCATAATAAAGAATAGCCATTCCCGGCGTTTTCAAACCATCGCCTCCTGCATCATAAAGATTAAATTTATAGCATTCGGACGAATAAAGGCTGAAAACTTCCTGAATCACTTGGCCTGATTGAGAATAAGGCCCACCCGAAAAAACAATCTCATTATTATAATTAAGAATCTCCCACGTTGTTTCCTCCGGATTAATATCAGTCCTAAGAAATAATTTTATTTCTGAAGGTGTTACCTCGGCTTCGGGGATTAAAGCTGTTTGGGTATCGTTAGCAGGATATTGGTCAATATTCCCATTTGGATTGGATGTAGCAACTGTTAAAATATTTGAAAGTTCAACTGAAAAAGCAATTTGAGGAAGTGTTACAGTGGTTGTTTCAAGATAGTCTAAATTACCGGACCATGCAAAAACCTTATTGTCTCCGTTATTAACTTTGTATTCTATTTCAACACTTGTGAGATTATCAATTCCGGTATTTTTGATGGTAACTTCCGGTTCTAATGAGCCATCACAAATCGCATCAGGTAACATTGAAATATTTATCAATGCTGCATCATATTGATTAGTAGTAACAAATTCCGTGATATTCATTTTTTTTGCTTGCAAAATTTCTTTAGAGTTTTTGTTTTGAATAAATAATACTAATTCACAATGCTCGTAATTCCATTCCATATCCTTTATAAATTGTAATGAAATTTCTTGGATATTGTTTTGCGAAAAATCAAGAGCTGTCCCAAATTGGTTTGGAATCATCAATCTTTCAACAAAGTTTAATTCGGGTAGTCCTTGCCAAAATTCCTCAATATGCGATTCTGTAAGAACAGCATGTAACACAAGATTATCGCCGGTGTATTCTGCTACTTTTTCAATAGTAATATTTACATCATATAATTCAAGTCCCGAGTTAGTTCCCTCAACTGCAAGTGTGAACGATGAAAGAATAGCCTTTCTTTGATTATATTTAGGTAAATACGATGAATACATGCTTTGTGTTGCATTTCCACCTGATACAGTAAGTATTCCATCGAATTTTGCTGTTGGGTAACCGGTAATTCCATAGTAACTTATTCTTGAAAGTGAATAAGAATTTTCGTAATCATCTCCACCATGATATTCCACCACAGCAACATTATGGCCATTTTCGATTAAATCGTCTGCTCCCATTGCTGCACCAGGGCAATATTGACACCAGGTACCTGTGCCAATCTCTAAAATTACCATTTCTCTTTCAACTTGTTGGGCTGATATAAAATTAACCGAAATAAAAATAACGGCAATAAAAATTAAAATCTTTTTCATGTTATAATATTGAATATATAAGTTTACAAATCTATGCCCTTTTTTAATAAAAGAAATATTTTTAACTTTTTTTTGTGAAAAATAAAATATCCTTATTTTTGTAAACAATTATACAAAATGAGATATATCCATACTTATAATGTATAATTTTCGTTCTTATTAGAATACTTTGTCATATTTTATAAAATTTATTAAATAAATATTAACTTCATAATTATAGTCTAATGAAAAAAACATTATTATTCACATTGATTTCCTGTTTATTTATGTTCACAGGTTTTTCGCAAAGTCTTACTCTACAAACTCCTGAAGGAGTAAATATTCCAAATGGTGGCGAAATAACTGTTTACGGTGAAGAAACTGCATTCGAAATTATATGTCATGTCTTTATAACAAATATTTGTACTTCAGATATTAATGTTTCACTACACAGAAATCAAATTTATTTAGTCGGCAGTTCATCTAGTGCGTTTTGTTGGGGTATTTGTTATTCTCCGAGTGTTAATCAATCGGCATTTCCAATTGTAATAGCTGCCGGTGCTACTGATGAAGAAAGTTTTTCAGGACACTATTATCCTGATGGAAATGTAGGAATTTCAAGAGTTTCTTACACCTTTTATGATGACGTTAATCCCAATGACTCTATTATGGTTATTGTTAATTATGCTGCAGGAATTGAAGGTCAAGCTATTGCAGTTGAACCCGGATTTCAATTTGTATCGAGCAGAATTAACCCAACGAACCCTGACCTAATGGCAGTTGCTAACGATATTATAAATGATGATCTTGATTATATAAGAAATTCAGAAGGAGCTATGTTAAGAAAAATCGGGCCGAATTGGGTTAATGGTATAGGTAATTGGGTTGGCACCGAGGGATATTTGGTTAAAACCAACGGAAACGGACAATTTAGTGTTGAAGGTTCCGTAATTCCGGTTAACACACCTATTAATGTTGAATCCGGTTTTCAATTTATAAGCTATTTACCGGATTTTGGAATGGATGCCATGCTTGCTTTTGAAACTATTATTGGAGATAATTTACAATATATAAGAGATTCGGAAGGATCAATGATAAGAAAAATTGGGCCTAACTGGGTTAACGGCATCGGAGATTGTGAACCAACTCAGGGGTATTTAGTAAAAATGTCAGGAGATGATGTTCTGGTTTATCCGGATTTTGATAAATAATACTTGACCGAAAAAGCCAATTTCTCTTTAATATATTTCCTCTGAAAAAAAACTTTAAATAAATAGGTCAAAGGGAACCTACGTATAAATTTTTTCATATGTTTGTGTATATTAATATGAAAAAATTTATGTCGGTTTGAAGTAATGGAAAGTTGGAACAATGGAAAAAATGAAGTTTGCATATTGATCTTCCAATTTTCCAGTTTTCCATTGCTTATTTTTTAAATAATACACTTTTGTTTTTAATGCGATATTTATTCTATAGCCATTTGAACTAATAAATTTCAAACTCATTATTTTCAATTGCTTCACGAAAAGTTTTCTCTTTTAAATCATTAACCAATTTTACTTTACGCTGATTAATAATATAATTAATAATATTTTCTCGTTCGAAACTTAAGGGAGAAATTCCATCTTTAATTTCAAAATCATCGAAATATGCAATATAATAATAGGGATTGTCTCTGATCTCAACATAGCGGTTGTTTTTCAAAAACACCTCATAATTATAGGTACTAATAGGAATTTCTTTAATTAATTCATCAAACAAAATCCACGATTCGTTGTCGAGAAAATATTTTATTGCATATTGGCTACAATATTTTTCCAGGGAATCTCTGAATTGCAAGGAATCGGAATTGATAAAATAACGAATTTTATCAATTCCAGGCGAATCAACATGAATTTTAACATAAGAAACCTTAACTATATTATCCTTTAATTCGAAATTCTTATTGTTTTTATTATAATAATCTTCGATTTCTTCCTCAGTAATAATAGTATCCAACCTTTGTTCAATCAATAATGTTTCGTACTTATAAATAATAAGCGAATTACGATAATCGTCTAATTCAGTAGAAAAATCTTTTTGGTCGTAGGTAAGATTTTTTTCGGCATGTTTGAGAAGCAACTTTTGTCTTATCCAGTTATTGATAAAATTTTGAGATAAAATTAAACTGTCTTTAGCTGAAACACCGGGAATTATAATTCTATCTAATTCGGATGCATAAAGATATTCATCACCTACACGGGCAAGAATTTCTTCAGAATCATCTCTAAAACCTACTTGACAAGCGAGTAAAAATAATAAGCAAAAAAACAATAATTTTCTCAAGATCAAATTATTCTAAAGACGAAAGAACTTTTTTATTAATCTTTACATTATATTTTTCTTTTAATAATTTTATCCATTCAGCCTCAAGATAGTTTTGATAATCGGCAATAATCAAGCCTCTTGCTTCATTCATTTTTTTAACTTGAGGTGGCAGTACTTCATGGACAATTACGAAACTTGTTTCTTCATCATTAACAATGTCATCTGAATTACCAACTTCCCATTCGATAGAATCAATTATTTTATTATCACCTTTTAAGAATTTTTCTGATTGAATTGCAACATTTGTGATTGAATCGTTATTATATAAAAGCAAAATTTCGTAGTCCGAAACTCCCTCAAATACTTTTGCTTGTACATCATCAACAATTTCCGAGTCTCTTATTGTGTAAACAGAAGCATCTAATCTTTCGTCCCACATATAATTGTTTTTATTTTTGTTATAGAATTCTTTCAATCCTGTTGTGTCTTTTATAGCTTTTGACCAGACTTTCTCATCGGTTAGTTCAAACAATAAAATTCCATCACGATATTCTTTCATCAGCAAATCAAATTCGGGATAAATATTTTCAAGGTTAGAATCAAAATAATCAAGACAAATTTCATTAACAAATTTATTATATTCTTTATTTACATAAATATCAACTGCAACTCTTGTCTGATTCTTTTGATTAGCAAACAAATAGTCGGCAAAATCTTTTTGTGAATATTTTTTATTGCCAATTTTGAAAAGGACATTTTCGAGGCCTGCGGCTTTCGAGATTTCCCATTTTCCAATTAAAATTGAAGAATCAACCGCTGTGTAGAAAGAATTTTTTGCTTTTGGATATTCTTTGAATTTAAAATCCTTTTTGATCTTTTTAACAATAATTTCTTTGCTTTTTTCGGCACGCGAATCTTTCAGTACTTTTTTCTTTAACTCATCCTTAATTTCATCATAAGATTTAATAGGTTTTTTGCCTTTAAGCTGAACGATATGCCATCCGTAAGCAGTTAATAATGGTTTTGCAATATCGCCGCTGTCGCTTAATTGATAAACAATTTCAATGAATTCGGGAACCATACGGTTAACGCCAAACCATGGTAAAATACCACCTTGTTTAGCCGATCCTTTATCTTCGGAATATTCTGCAACTGCGTCATTATAAGCTTTACCGTCAAGGATTTCCTGATAAACTTTATTTGCTTTTTTCTCCACTCTAAGTGAATCGGCTTTTGTTGCTTCAGGAGGAATAATAAAATAAATATGTGCAACTTGAGCTTGTCCCATTGCATTTTTCTTATCGGTTAATTTAATCAGGTGGTAACCGAATTGTGTACGAACCGGCAGAGTAACTTCTCCAATTTCAGAGTTGTAGGCTCCACTTTCAAAAGGATAAACCATATCGAAAACAGAAAAATAACCCAAATCACCTTTGTTTCCACGCATAAACGGACGCCTTCCGGTGGCTTCACGATCTCTTGCCGAAGGATCTTCGGACATTTCAACCGCTAAATCTCCAAAA
The DNA here is from genome assembly GCA_016342645.1 of Bacteroidales bacterium. Lineage (GTDB taxonomy): Bacteria > Bacteroidota > Bacteroidia > Bacteroidales > JAEINX01 > JAEINX01. Next base: position 34,372 of record JAEINX010000034.1, read on the forward strand.
TTTTCACCATTCATTATTCTGTTACGAATTTCCATGATTTTATTATATGCAATTAAGGTGTCTTCGGGCGAGGCGTTTTCATCAATTTTTATTAATATATGGCTTGCCCTGACATCTTTTTGCTTCCTATCCCAGGCTTCGGCAAAAAGGTCTTCGTTGATGCTTTCATCAACAAAATATGGCTTGGCAAGTTGTTCGCGATAACCATCCAATTCGCTGATAAATGCTGAATTTGTATCCATGCGAAGATCTAAGGCTTCTTTTACTTTTAATTTAAAATTTATGTAAAGATCAAGGTATTCTTCCATTGTTTTTTTATCAATTACATCACCTTGAGAATTACTTTTTTCATAAACATTATTAAATTCTCCCACGGTGATTTTTTCATCACCAATGCTAAGTAAAACTTTTTTATTTTGAGAAAATGAACTATTTGAAAATAGTATGCTTATTGAAAGCATTAGAACCAAGATTAAAGAACTTTTTAAAGAACTTTGAAAAATTTGAATCATACGTCAGATTATTTAATTAACATTAATAATATTATAAAATTTATGAGAAAGCATACATTACCTTGTGGAATAATTTGGTGCTTCTCTTGTTATTGATATATCGTGAGGATGACTTTCTATCATTCCAGCCGAAGTAATTTTAATAAATTTTGCTTTTTGCAGATTTTCGATATTTTGAGCACCTGCATAACCCATGCCAGCCCGCAATCCACCAATCATTTGATGAATTACTTCAGATAATGTTCCTTTATAAGGGACTCTTCCAACAATGCCTTCCGGAACCAGTTTGCTAATATCGTCTTCAATATCCTGAAAATAACGATCTTTCGAGCCTTTTTGCATAGCTTCGATTGAACCCATTCCACGATATGTTTTAAACTTACGGCCTTCGAAAATTATTGTTTCGCCAGGCGATTCGTCAACACCTGCAAACAATGAACCGGCCATAATGGTATTTGCACCCGCTGCAATTGCCTTTACAATATCGCCTGTAAATCTTATTCCTCCATCTGCAATCGCAGGAATTCCACTGCCCTTCAAAGCATTTGTGACATTGTATATAGCCGTAAGTTGCGGAACACCTATTCCAGCAATTATTCGGGTGGTGCAAATTGAGCCCGGCCCTATACCAATTTTAAGACCATCAACACCGATTTTTGCTAAATCCAATGCAGCACGTGCTGTAGCAATATTTCCGATAACCAATTCTACGTCAGGATAGGTTTTTTTTATTTTTTTAGCAATCTCGATAACACTTTTCGTATGTCCGTGTGCTGTATCAACAACTAAAGCATCAACTCCGGCTTGTACGAGGGCATCAACTCTTTCCATTGTATTCTCGGTAATCCCAACAGCAGACGCAACACGCAATCTGCCACGTCTATCTTTTTCGGCATTAGGCCTTGCTTGAATTTTAATTATATCCTTATAAGTAATTAAACCTATGAGTTTGTTTTTTTCGTCAATAACAGGAAGTTTTTCAATACGATACTTTTGCAAAATCTCGGCGGCTTTTTCAAAATCGGTAAATTCTGTTGTAGTAACAAGATTTTCTTTAGTCATCACTTCATCGATTGGGCGATTGATATTTTTTTCAAATCTCAAATCACGGTTTGTTACAATACCAACAAGCTCATTGTTGTTATTCACAACCGGAATACCTCCGATGTTAAATTCTTTCATAATCTCGAAAGCATCTTCAACTTTGCTGTCTTTATGCAGGGTGATGGGATCGAGAATCATTCCGTTTTCGGCACGTTTTACTTTTTTTACCTCGTTGGCCTGTTCGGTTATGGTCATGTTTTTATGAATCACGCCGATGCCACCTTCCTGAGCAATAGCAATTGCCATAGTTGAATCGGTAACAGTATCCATCGCTGCCGAAACAATTGGAATATTAACTTTAATTTTTCTCGTAAACTGAGAAGAAATATCAACATCGCGTGGTAAAACTTGTGAAAATGCAGGCTCTATTAATACATCATCATAAGTTAAACCTTCTCCCGAAAATTTTTCTTTATTCAAAAACATGAATATATTTTTTTTTGCTGCAAATGTATAAAAATTTAAGTTTAGTATTTATTAAAAATTGTTAAAGATGAAAAATGATGGAATAGATTCTGCTTATTAATAATCTGATTAAAGAAATTCTACCACATAAGGAGCAAAATGGGCTTTCACCAAGGAGGAACATAATGTAATAGCATTGCCAAAAACATTAAACATTTAAAGTTTAACGGCTT
>JAEINX010000035.1 GCA_016342645.1 Bacteroidales bacterium
ATTAGTGTAGAAACTCAAAACATGACTTTTGAGCAATTGAAAGAGTATATTAATAACAAGCTTGTAAAAGGAAATTCCAAGCTTATTGGGCAATAATAAGAAACTCTTTACATAAATGATATGTGCGAAAGTGCCGTGAATGATATTGATTATGAAAGCAGTCTAATTCAAAGCAAGAATTAAAAATAAAGTAATTAGAGTTCCTGAAAATATAATTTCTGAATTATCAGAAAACGAACAAGTAAGAGTGATAATGTTACTTGAAGAAATCAAGAATAAAACAGTTTTAAAGAACTCTCAAAGCAACAATTTTTTGTAGCATATTCCGACTTTGACTCAGTTTATGATAACCACTAAGGAAAAGAAGGAATACGAAAAGGGATGACAATCTCTCAAGAAAAATGAAAAAAACAAAATTTTTTCCTGAAAATCAGAAGAAATGCTATCCCAAAACAAAAACCTCAAAAAAAATAATTTTGATTATTTGAATATATAGAATTTATTTTTAACTTTGGAGAAAATTCTATAAGTGTTTATTCTTTGAAAGAAAATATTCTATTAATCTGGGTATTGACAAAAGTGAAATAAACACAATAGTATTTTCTATATTTATAAGTTATTGGTAAATAATTAAAATAGTAATAATGGAACTGAACCATGAAACATTACGATGATAATCTTGAAAAATATTTAACTGCAATTTTTGGAGTTATTGGCACGCTGGCAATACTTGGAAATTTGTTTTTAAAAGGTTGGACAAATGAAAATATCCTTGATGGATTGAAAGATTTGGCTGGATTATTAGTAACTGTCGTGGTATTTATTATTGCCATGAGAACTATGAAAAACTTAAATTATTCTAATTTCAGGAGAGCTTTCGAAAAATATCTACAAGAATGGGTAGAACTAAACAAATATTTAATTGATGATGAAAAGGAGAAAAAGGGTATAGAAAATAAAGAGTTTTATTATATGCTTACCAAAGCACATCATAATAATGTTGTTTTACAAGATAAAAAAGCAAATGAATTTAAAAGAAATGAAGGTAGTATATATCACAAAGGAGTTTTTCTCTATACTGACTACAACGAAACTGAAGAAATAACAATTGGACTAAATAGAGCATTTTTTATTGCAAAACGTGGCGGAAAATTGCCAAATCCATTTGGTGAGATTGTTGATATAGCAAATGAATTTAAAAATAGAATAATAGAACACTTTGAAGGTAAATTTGAATATATTAATAAATCAGATATTGGAATACCAATAAAAATTAAAGATAATGGAACACGACTTCACATATCTATAAAGAAAATTGCAAACACAAAAGAAAACGCAAAAATTGCCATTGATATGATTGAATATATTAAAACATTAATAATTGCATTAGCCTAAAAAAGCAGAATTATGCCCATAAAAAGATATTTTTCACACGATAATCTAAAAAGAATAAAAAAAGATTTTAATTTTTTAATCAAATTCGTTAATAAATCATTTGGTGAATTTGATTTTGCAATTAGAGACAACTATTTTAATATTTATTACAAGGGAAATAGTTTAGCGAAAGTAGAATTCAAAAAGAATGAATTATATAAAATCACCATAAATAATAAATTTTTTGGTAAAACAAAGTTTTTTAAAAAAACAAAAGCAGACAATCCTAAATTTTACACTAAAAAATCAGGAAATAATTATATTTCACTCATTTTAACAAAGAAACAACTACATCCATTCTTTCAAAAGAAACATATTCTAGAATTTGCTTCAAGAATTAAAAAAGTTCATAATGGAGAAGAAATTGATTTTGAACAATCATTGATAACTGATAATCTCAATAGAAAAAAAATAATATTTATCGATCGACAAGTTACTGACACAATTTTAAAAAGGAATCGGTTAGATCTTTTGGCACTCAAACAAATTGAAGGAAATAAATATAAATTTCTTGTATCAGAAGTTAAATTAGGAAATAATAAAGAATTAAAGAATAAAGTTGCTTCCCAATTAGATAAATATTTAAAGCATGTTAAAACAAATTTTATTGACTATAAAAAATGCTATGAAATTCAATTTACACAAAAAAAGGAACTTGGTTTAATAGAAATCCCAACAATAAATAAAATTGAAATAATAAAACCTGTTGAAGGTATAATAATTGTCGGTGGATATTCTGGCATCGCCAAAAAACAAATGAGTGAATTAAGAGCAGCGTTTCCAAACTTGATAATAAAACAGTTTACCAATGAACTTTAAAATCCACCGTGGAACAAAAGAAATAGGCGGTTCTTGTGTAGAAGTTTGGACTGAAAACACAAGAATTTTGCTTGACTTTGGAATGCCGTTGGTTGAGAAAGATGGAAAAGAGTTTGATTTTAGCAAATATAAAAACTTAAATGTTAAAGAGTTAATTGATCGGGGTATTTTACCAAATATTGAAGGTCTTTATGATAATTCAAAGAACTTAATAGATAGCGTAATTATTTCTCATCCTCACCAGGATCATTATGGATTAAGTAATTTCATAAACGAAGATGTTCGACATTATTTAGGCGAAGCAACTCACAAGATAATTGAAATCAATAATTTATTTACACCGCAAGAAATTCATCTAAAAAAAACCACCTATTTTGAAAAATCAAAGAAATTTAAAATAGGCGATATTTCTATTACACCTTATTGGGTTGACCATTCAGCATTTGATGCGTATTCTTTCTTAGTTGAAGCCAATTGTAAAAGTATATTTTATTCGGGAGATTTTCGCAGTCACGGAAGAAAAGCAAAAGTCTTTTATTGGTTTACTCATAATGCACCTCAAAATGTTGATTATTTATTGCTTGAAGGAACAACTATAGGGAGAAGTGGCAAACTCTTTAATACAGAGGATGAAATTGAAACTGAATTAACAAAATTATTCAAACAGCAGGGTAAAATAAATCTAATACATACATCCGGGCAAAATATTGATAGATTAGTTTCTGTTTTCAGAGCATGTATTAAAACAAATAAAATTTTAGTCATTGATGTTTATGTAGCAACAGTTTTAAGAGAATTATCAAAATTTGCAAAAGTTCCTTATCCGTCAGAAAATTTCAGGAATTTGAAAGTAATATTTCCACATTACATGTGCAATAGATTAGACAGAGAAGGGAATAAAAATGTACTATATCAATTCACGAAATATAAAATAACAAAAGAAGAAATTAGCAATCAAGCAGAGAAAATTGTTATGGTTGTTAGACCATCAATGCAAATTGATTTAGAACACATAAACAAAATAGATGGGGGAAATTTTATTTATTCTATGTGGGAAGGGTATTTGCAAAAATCTACCACAAAGAGATTTATTGATTATTTAACAAATAGAAAATTTACTATCCATAAAATTCACACAAGTGGTCATGCAGATACAGAAACATTGAAAAAAATGGTTGAAGCAATAAAACCAAAGAATATTGTCCCAATTCATACATTTGAAAAATATAAGTATAAGAACATTTTCAATGAACCAATTGTAGAATTAAAAGATGGAGAAACAAGAAGTATCTAATTACATTGTTGTTTTCAAAACCATTTAACAATAAAACAATCCAACCATTAAATACTTTAATTTTTACGATTTCAAAATACCAGTATATTTTCCATTATTTTAAAAATATTCCCCCCTAATTTCTTAATAATTTATAATTTTGAATCTTTTTATGATAATTAATAAATAAACCACTAATACTATGAATTTAATAGAAAAAATAATAACCAATCATTCGCCATACGAAAGCGTAAAGCCAGGCGATATTGTTGACATTGAAATTGATGCTCGTGTTGCCCGCGATTTTGGGGGGGCAAATGTTGTAAAAAACATCATCAACAACGGATTAAAAATTGATGATCCAGCGAAAACATTTTTCACTTTTGATTGTAATCCGGGAGGATCGGATCAGAAATATGCCGCAAATCAACAATTTTGTCGTTTATATGCTCGCGAAAACGACATAGAAATTTATGATATTAATTCAGGAATCGGGACACATCTTGCAATCGATAAAGGTTTAATACTTCCGGGTGGAACATTTGTTTCGACCGATTCGCATGCAAATATTATGGGAGCAATCGGTGCCTTCGGGCAGGGAATGGGCGATCAGGATATTGCCGCAGCATGGGCAAAAGGTTCTTCGTGGTTTAAAGTACCAAAATCAGTAAAGATAAACATCGAAGGAAAACGCCCTGAAAATATTTCAGCTAAAGATTTTGTTTTGAATATGCTTTCAATTTTCGGAGCAAATAAATTATTAGGTTGTTCGGTAGAATTTTATGGCGAGGAAGTTGACAAGCTTACCCTCGACGAAAGAATTACAATTTCATCGATGGCAACCGAAATGGGCGCAATAATTATTCTTTTCACTCCAACTGAAAAAATAATTAATCAATTAAAAGAAAAAACAGGAAAAGAAATTAGCTTGATCAAGGCCGATGATGATGCAGTTTATGAAAAAGAATTCAAAATTGATATTTCAAAATTTGTTCCTATGGTTGCTAAACCGGGACATCCTCACGACGACACCGATTTAAACAATGTGAAAAAAACAAAAATTGATTCGGCTTTTATCGGTAGTTGTACCAATGGACGTATGGAAGATTTAAGAATTGCAGCCGGAATTTTAAAAGACAAAAAAGTCGCTCCTGGTGTGGTACTGAAAATTGTTCCTTCAACTGATGTTATTTGGCAACAAGCACTTAATGAAGGGCTAATCAAGATATTTAAAGATGCCGGAGCATTAGTTTCTAACGCAGGTTGTGCAGGTTGTGCTGCAGGTCAGGTGGGACAAAACGGCCCCGATGAAATTACTGTAAGTACAGGAAACAGGAATTTCCCCGGCAAACAAGGGAAAGGTGAAGTTTATTTAGCTTCTCCCGCAACTGTTGCAGCTTCAGCGGTTGCAGGTTATCTTACCAACGAAAACGATCTGCCCGAAACTCCTGCCGTTTTTGTGAAAAAAGGTTTGAAAGCCGAAAGTGAAAAAATCGAAAAACCTATAAGCGAAAAGAAAACACTTGTCGAGGGAAAAGTTTGGTTGATTCAAAAAGATGATATTGATACAGATATGATCTTTCATAATCGATACCTGACAATTACGGATATTAATGAGATGGGACAATATGCTTTTGATAATCTGGAAGGTTACGAAAATTTTGCTAAACAAGCCAAATCGGGAGATATAATTATGACTTCAAAGAACTTCGGAGCGGGAAGTTCACGCCAGCAAGCCGTTGATTGTTTTAAAGCTCTTGGAATTCAATGTATTTTAGCTGAATCTTATGGAGCAATTTACGAACGTAATGCAATAAATGCCGCTTTCCCAATCCTTACATATCAACCGGAAATCATTGAAGAAATTAATCTCAACGATGGTGATAAAATTAGAATTGATTTTGTAAATGGAGATATCATAAACCTTGAAAATAATAAAACATCTAAAATAAATAAATTTTATGATGTTCAATTATCTATTTATCAAAATAATGGGTTGTTAGGGTAAAAGAATTCGATTGTTAAATTGTCATATGGCTATATTATTAAATTATAACCATATAACAATATAAACATTTTGCTAAATAATTTTCAAAACTTTGCGTTAGTAAATTATTGTTTAGTAACTTTGCACCGAAATTATTTTAATAAAAATGGACGATAATAATTCCCTAAGAGAAAACTTACTTGAGTTGGTCAGGCTTATGAATAAAATCAAGGAAAAAGGTACGCATCAGAATATTCCCGGAATGAACCCGATGTTTTTCAAACAATTTGATATGATTTCTGAAAATTTTGAAATTATTCAGGATGGAATGGCTGAGGATATCTTTAAACAATTCGGAATTCCAATTGAAAAAATTATTGGCGAAACTATTAAAGCTTTAAAAAAGGAATTAGGCGAAGATGACTTTACCGAAGAACTGATTGGGAATTCGAATAAAAATCAAATTGAAGAAAAAACCATCCCCCTTAAAGCTGAAGATAAAACTTCTGAAGTTGAATTGATTGATCAAATGCTAAAAAGACCGGGACTCTCTGAAAATGAAATAGATAAATTACTTGACCGCCGTTCGGAATTGCAGAAAAATATTTAATTATCGGAATTACGGTTCAAATTGATCTCTTAATTATTGGCCGCAAAACTCACTTTTTTGATATAATACTTCAGCCATTTTTCTTTTTATAAAAACCCATCCAATTTTAATACATTTGCATTCTTTAAAATCGTTTTATCAAAACTTGTTTTAAAGAATATTAAATTGCTTTTTATGAGATTTATAAATAATTTGAAATGCCAGTTTCCAAAAACCTAAAGCTTGAATTTGATGAATTAAGAAATAAAATTCAAGGCGATATTTATCTTGATGAAAAAGACCGATTACTGTATGCAACCGATGCTTCCGCTTATCGTGAAATGCCTTTGGCTGTTGTTAGGCCAAAGAATATCAACGACATCAAGGAGTTAATCAAATTTGCAAATGAAAACAGAACTTCATTGATTCCACGAACTGCCGGAACTTCACTTGCCGGACAGGTGGTCGGTAATGGGATAGCTGTTGATGTTTCAAAATATTTTTCAAAAATTATTGAAATCAACGAAAAAGAAAAATGGGTAAGAGTCGAGCAGGGTGTAGTTCTTGATGAATTAAATAAAATCCTTGCTACAAAAGGATTGTTTTTCGGGCCGGAGACTTCCACCTCCAATCGATGTATGATGGCCGGAATGCTTGGAAACAATTCATGTGGAGCACATTCTCTCGTTTACGGCAGCACAAGAGACCATACTATTTCGGTGAAAGTGATTTTAAGCGATGGTTCGGAAGTTGAATTTTCATCATTATCGAAAAACGAATTTCAAGAAAAATGCAAAGGAAATTCTCTGGAAAACAAAATATATCAAAACATTAACAACATTCTTTCCGAAAAAGAAAATCAAAAAAATATCAGAGCCGAATTTCCCGACAAGGAAATTAAACGAAGAAATACCGGTTATGCAATTGATCTTTTATTAGACTCAAATCCTTTTACGGAAAATACCGAAGACTTTAATTTTTGTAAACTTATTGCCGGTTCGGAAGGAACGCTCACATTTATCACCGAGATAAAATTAAACCTTGTTCCTCTTCCACCTAAAGAAAAAGCCTTAATGTGTGTTCACCTCGACACAGTGGTTGAAGCAATGCAAGCAAATATTATTGCATTAAAACATGATCCGGTAGCAATTGAATTGATGGATGAGATAGTTTTGCAGTGTACCAAAGGAAACATTATTCATAATAAAAACAGGTTTTTTGTTAAGGGCGATCCGGGAGCAATTCTTATAGTCGAATTTTGTAAAGAGTCTAAAGATGAGATTTTAAAACTTGCAGACTCCTTAGAAAAAGACTTGAGGAAAAACAATCTCGGACATCACTTTCCTCTTGTTTTCGGTGAAAATATCTCAAGAGTTTGGGAATTACGAAAAGCAGGTTTGGGCTTGCTTTCGAATATTCCGGGTGATGCCAAGCCAGTTCCCGTTGTTGAAGATACGGCTGTAAATCCCCTTGTTTTACCCGAATACATCAAGGAATTTGATGAAATGCTTGCCAAGCATAATTTGAGTTGCGTTTATTATGCTCACATTGCAACCGGCGAACTTCATCTCAGGCCGGTTTTGAATTTAAAAAACAAAAAAGATGTTGAACTATTTCATACGGTTGCATTTGAAACTGCCAAACTTGTAAAAAAATATAATGGTTCGTTAAGCGGCGAACATGGAGACGGACGCTTGCGTGGTGAATTTATCCCTTTAATGATAGGTGAGAAAAATTATTCTTTATTAAAAAACATAAAAAAAACATGGGACCCCGACAATATTTTTAATCCCGGAAAAATTGTTGACACACCTACCATGAATACTTCATTAAGGTATGAGGCAGGCCGGGAAACACGCAAAATTGACACAATTTTTGATTTCTCGAAAGACCTGGGAATAATGCGTGCGGTTGAAAAATGCAATGGTTCGGGCGATTGCCGCAAATCAGAAATTATCGGTGGAACAATGTGCCCGAGTTTTATGGCTACACGTGATGAAAAAAATGCCACACGAGCAAGAGCTAATACTTTACGTGAGTTTTTAACTCACTCTAAAAAAGATAATCCTTTCGATCATAAAGAAATTTATGAAGCTATGGATTTATGTCTTTCTTGTAAAGGCTGTAAATCGGAATGCCCGTCGAGTGTTGATATCACCAAGCTAAAAGCCGAATTTTTACAACATTATTACGATAAAAATGGAATTCCGCTTCGCACAAGATCAATAGCTTATATTACACAACTAAATAAAATCGGAGCAATATTTCCTTCTTTTTATAATGTTTTTGCAAAAAGTAAATTGTTTTCGGGAATTTTAAAAAACATTCTTGGCTTTGCTTCAAAACGTTCACTGCCTTTATTATATAAAATGACTTTGCGATCATGGGCAAAGAAAAATCTTAAAAATATCAATCCCGGACAAAATGCTAAAGCCAAAGTTTATTTCTTTATTGATGAGTTTTCGGATTTTAATGATACCGAAATCGGGGTTAAAGCAATTAAACTACTTTGTGCTTTAGGTTATAATGTTGAAATACCGAAACATTGTGAAAGTGGCCGAACATTCCTTTCAAAAGGCTTGGTCAGAAAAGCGAAAAAAATTGCTAATAAAAATATTTCTTTATTGAAAGATATTATCACTTTTGATACTCCATTGATAGGGATTGAACCATCGGGAATTCTGACTTTTAGAGACGAGTATAAAGAGCTTGCCGACGAAAACAATAAGGATGCCGCCGAGTCATTAGCCATTAATTCTTTTATGATTGATGAATTTCTAATAGCTGAATATGAAAAAGGTAATTTTAATAAAGATAGTTTTACCGATGATAAAATACATATTAAACTGCACGGACATTGCCATCAAAAATCGCTTGCTTCAACCGGGCCAACAAAAGAAATGCTCTCAATTCCTAAAAACTATTCGGTAGAAGAAATAAAATCAGGTTGTTGCGGAATGGCAGGTTCATTTGGTTTTGAAAAAGAGCATTACGAACTTTCGATGAAAATAGGAGAAATGGTTTTATTTCCCGAAGTCAGAAAAGCAGGTGAGGAAATTATAATTTCGGCTCCCGGAACAAGCTGCCGCCAACAAATAAAAGATGGTACCGGACGAATCGCTCTTCATCCTGTTGAAATACTTTATGATGCTTTCAAAAAGGAATATTCATAAACTGGATAGGAATTTCGAGATATTTTTCCGGAAATCTTATCAAACTTTCAAATTTTGCAATACTGTTTGAATTATTATTTGAGTTTTTTCTTGTTTCTGTACAATATTTTTCAATTTTAATCATTTAAAATACAAGTCATTTTAAAGGCAAATAATTTATTTGTATTTGTAATAAAATATAGAAAATAGAATTTCATAACATAATGTTTAAAATGAATACAGTGATGAATAAAGTTTTTGAATTTCTAAGACTAATAATAATTTTCTTAATTTCGCAAAAAATTGATTATACTTCAGCATGAAAAAATTAATATTAATAATATTTTTATTCATAAGCTTTCAGACTTTTAGTCAGGTAAGTTGTGAGATTTTTTATTCCGATACGATAGTTTGTTATGGTGATAGTGCATATTTGAGTGTTGAGCTTTCGGATACATTGAAATATTTATGGAAACCCACTAATGATACTACTTTCAATAGTTGGGTAAAACCTATTGATACTACTTGGTATTATGTTGAAATCTTTGATACAAATAATGTTTTGCAGTGCAATGATAGTATTCTAATATATTTATACCCCCGATTATATATTGACACACTTATTCAAACCAATATGGGTTGTCCAGGAAGTTGTAAGGCCCAGATGAAAGCTTTTGTTTCAGGAGGTTTACCTAAATATCATTATAATTGGTATTCGCTGATTGTTGATCCGAGCGACTCTTCAATTGCATTGGGTTTATGCGACGAAAATTATGCATTAACAGTCAGAGACGATTGGGGTTGTAAAGTCGATACAAATTTTGATGTAAAGGCTTACCCTATTCCTGAAGTTGAAATTATTGCAGACGATAAAACTTATATACAAAACCCGGAAGTTGAATTCAGTTTTAATAATATTTCTTATAATGAAAATCCTGTTGATTCACTTGAAATTATAACCTGGACTTGGAATTTCGGCGATTCAACAACTTCTGAACTCGCAAATCCGGTACATGTTTTTCAGTATGTTGGTACAAATACGGTTTGGTTAAGTTTTAACACTTATTTCGGATGTGTTGATTCAGTTTCACATGTGGTTAATATTGAGGAAGCTGAAGTAAATGTGCCTAACTTTTTTTCTCCGAACGGTGATGGTATTAATGACGTTTTTGAAATAGAAGTAAACGGAACAACCGAAAAATTTATAAATGATTTCTACATTAGCAGTTCACTTGTGATATTTGATAGATGGGGCAGGCAAATGTTTGAATCAAATAATTATCAAAACGAGTGGAATGGAGAAGGATGCCCTGATGGAGTTTATTTCTTTATTTTGAAATGTAACGGCCGTTTTAAAGATGATAAATTTGCAGGTTCGGTAACAATTTTAACAGTTGGAGAATGAATGAAGGAATAAGTAAATGATTGAATCAATACAAGTAAACATGTCAGAGAAACAAAAATTTACGTATTTCAATAAAAATATAGTAGAAACAATTATTAAACTACAAAAGTGAAGAATGAAAATAAGAGAATTAAGTAATTTATTTTTATCAATTTTATTTATTTCGGCTCTAATTTCATGTAACGGAATTGGAGAAAATGCTGAGAATGAACAAATTTCGACCGATATAATATCTAATCCAAACACATCAGATGGTAAGGCTGATCTTTCAAAACTACCAAAAATTAAATTTGATGAAGAAATTCATGATTTTGGAAAAGTTATTGAAGGCGAAAAAGTTTCTTATAGTTTTAAGTTTAAAAATGTTGGGTCATCGCCTTTATTAATTTCCGAAGTGAATGCGAGTTGCGGGTGTACGGCAACAAAATACCCAAAAACACCAATCCGGCCCGGAAAAGAAGATGTTATTCACGTTACTTTTGATAGTGAGAAACGTAAAGGATTCCAAAATAAATCAATATCAGTGATTTCAAATACTCAACCTAATAAAACAGTAATTAGAATTAAAGCAATGGTTTATAGTCCGGAACAATAAATTTGTTTTTTTGTAATTCATAAAATATCAAATAATAAAAATAATAACTAAATAAGCGTAATAATGAATCTTTTGAATGTAATTTTAATGATGCCTCAAGGTGAAGGCGAAAGTAGTGGGTTAATGTCTTTTCTACCACTTGTATTAGTTGTTTTGGTTTTCTATTTATTTTTCATCAGGCCACAAATGAAAAAATCAAAAGATCAAAAAAAATATAGAGAGGCATTAAAAAAAGGTGAAAAAGTGATTACAATTGGTGGTATTCACGGCAAAATTTTAGAAGTTTCTGAAACCACAATTACTATTGAGACTTTAGGCCAAGGTCGTTTGGTAGTTGAAAAATCAGCTATCGCAATGGATAGTACTTCTCAATTAAGTGATAAAAAATAAGGATATTTTTTTTATCAATAATCAAATTGCTTGATATTTAGCCTTCTCTTTGTTGATATTTAAGCCTAAATATTTTTGTAAATTTTACCTTTAGTGAGTATTAGTAAAATTTGATAATCTTAATTAATTAAATTGAAATTCAATTTTTTGACATTTGTCAGAAGAAACAGAAAAGCAAAAGATAAAATATCTAAGCGAGAAGTTTATGTTTTTTTATCTTGTCTTGGAATTTCCATCATTATTTGGGGTTTAATTAAATTTGATAAACTTTATTACGGGTCGATAGAGTTTCCTATAGTATATACTAATATTCCTGATAATAAGTTACTTATCAACTATCCCGATAGTGTTTTAACTTTAAATCTTCAATCACAGGGTTTTGATTTTTTCTCGGATAAATACTTATCCGGCGATCAAGCAATTTATATTAACATTGGGGACTTGAAATTTGAAAAAGTGAACGGGGTGTACAAATCCTTTCTATTAACATCTCAAATTTCTTCAAATATCTCTCGTCAATTAAGTTTGTCAAATAAATTAATATCTATTTCTCCCGATACTCTTTCATTTGTATTTGAATCAATGAAGATAAAAAGTGTAGCTGTAATTCTTCCTGACTTGGACTTAGATTATGAGAAACAATATCAGCAATATGGTTCAATTACTTTCAAACCCGACTCTGTAAGGGTTTATGGGCCGGCATCAGTAATTGAAAAAATAGATTTTGTGAGCACTGATAAAATAGAACTGAAAAAGCTTAAAAATAATCAGGAACTTTCGATGAAGATTATTTCTCCGATTAATAATAATAAACTTAGATTTTCGGAAAATGAAATACAGATTTCAATTCCGGTTTCAAAATATACCGAAGGAAGCATTGAATTACCAATAATTACAATTGATTCTCTTTCAGAATTTAAAATTAAAACATATCCCGATAAAGTTTTGGTTACATATCTGGTTGCCTTAAATGACTTTAAACGAGTCAATGTGGATATGTTCCAACTGGGAGTTTATTATAAAAGTGATGAATTGTCGGCAAATAAAACTCTTAAAGTTGAAATTTTACACCAACCTCCATTTGTGGAAATTGTGAAAATCGACCCCGAAAGAGTTGAGTATATTATTGGGAAACGGCATATAATAAATTAATTGATTTTTGTATGTTAAAAGTTGGCCTTACGGGAAGTATTGGAAGTGGTAAAACATTAGTTTCAAAAATTTTTGAAGCATTAGGTATAAATGTTTTTTATGCAGATAGTTCGGCAAAAGCATTATATGAAAATAACGAGGTGAGGAAAGAAATTATTAATATTTTTGGAACTTCGATATTGACGGAAAACAATAAAATTGATAAAAAAGCATTTGCAGAAATAATTTTCAATGATAAATCGGCTTTAAAAAAAATCAATTCAATAATTCATCCATTGGTAATGGGTGATTTTGTAAAATGGCTTATGAATCATAAAAATGATCCATATATTTTGCATGAGGCTGCAATATTATTTGAAACCGATTTATCAAAAGAGTTTGATTTTGTAGTTGCGGTTTCTGCTCCTGAAAATCTGAGAATTGAAAGAATAATGAAGCGTGATAGTGTTAATCGTGAAACTGTTATTGCACGAATTAGAAATCAATGGAGTGATGAAGAAAAAACCAAACTTGCCGATTTTGTAATACTCAATGACGAAAATGAATTATTAATCCCTCAAGTATTGAAAATTAACGAAAAATTATTGAATAGATAAATGCTTATATTGTTATTATTTGGTAGTATAAGATTTTCTTTATTTGATTTAATAATAAAGAATCCCGATTAATCCTGACCGTCTGGCCAAGGTTAATCGGAGTTCAATATTCGTTTTGTTATTTATTTATTTCCTTTCTAAAAGCTTAAATTAACTTTATAAAATCTAAGTACTTTTTTACTCTGGTTTTTCATAAACATTTGCATCGTTTCGATAACCTGCGTCATCAAAATACCAGTCAGCATGAATACTTCCCGCACTTTCAGCCCATGATGCAAAATAATTATATGCATTAATAATTTGTACTTTTTCAATGGGATAATCAAATGGTTCGGGATTGTCCATTGCCCAGGGCAGGTTAGTAACTGTTTTATAATACCTTCCTTCGGCAGGTATTGAGTTATCTGCCCCTGTTCCAAATAAGCTAACATCAGCAAGGCTTGTTGGCGGATGATCGGGTAAATGTATTTCTCTACCTCTTTCCCCATTAACAAATAAGAATGGATTATAAGGCGGAGTTCCCAAAGTTGAACTTAAAACAGGATTATCGAAATGAATTGTTAATGTTAAAGTATCCGGTTCTACATAAGGTTCATTCGGATTAGTATTTGTACCTATACCGCCTGATTGAGGTAATAGATAAAAGACGTCATTAAAAAGAATTATGGTTGCCTTCTCCTGGCCTGCTTCGGTATTATTGGCATTTAATATTATCAAATCACTATTTAATGAAAGCCCCGAAACACTGGCAATGTCATCAGGCTCAGCATTCATATCGAAACCAAAACCATTTATAAAGCTTGCACCGGCTGCCCTTGGACTATATTTCCCGTAAATATCAACCACTTCATTATCTGCATTTAATACTTCATGAAAGTTATAGTCAAGAATAAGATCATTAAAATCATAATCACCTAAACCCGGCCAGTTGTCTTCAAAAGCCAAGGTACCATAAGTATCCTCGTTTGGATAATAAACATCGTAAGCTCTGGTAGCATCATCGGGATAATCATCTTCATCATCATCCACACCATCACCGTCGCTGTCGTTAGTTGGTCCGGTTACAACAATATTATCATAAAACAATTCTGAATACCGATTATTAAACCACATTAAAACTCTGCATGTTACTGCATTGGATGGCATTGTTACGGTAACAGTTTTTTGCACCCAATTTTCTGTGGGATTATAGTACCGATAACATGTATAAGAAATTGGATTACCGTTTTGTTTGAATGGAATCAGATAGATATAAGCATATACGTATGAGTTACTTTGATAAGGAACGGATTTAATATCTGCATTGAAAGTTATTAAATCCCCGGGATTTACGTTTATTGCTTGTTCACAGCCGCCATATAAATAATAATAACCTGAATAGCCTTGGTAAGAATTTCTAAATGTGTTGTTCCCGCCGTCATTATATTGACCTGAGTAGGGTGCAATGGTTTGGTCCATGTTCCATACAGTCGGATTTGCAAGAGGTGAAGACCAATAAGGAACAGTTTCAAACACATTATCATCAAAACTTCCGTTTGTAATCATGTTGTTAAAAGAATTTCCAGACTTTGCATGCCATGTACTTGCCTGAAA
This sequence comes from Bacteroidales bacterium, assembly GCA_016342645.1. Taxonomy (GTDB): domain Bacteria; phylum Bacteroidota; class Bacteroidia; order Bacteroidales; family JAEINX01; genus JAEINX01. The sequence goes on from JAEINX010000035.1 coordinate 14,986, forward strand.
ACTATTAAAAAATCTTGATTTTTCAACAGCTGTACTATCAGGAGGTGGAATAGTATCATATCCTGTTCCAAAATTAGGATTGATAGAATCTTCCACGATGTTAAAGGTCGATTTTACAGCATTATTTAATGGATATAAAATTGAGCCAGCCCATGAACTTATATATATTTCTGTAAGATAAGCTGGGATTTTTAATTTTCCTATAAAGACTCCATTATCGTTTGATGTTCCACTAAACAGTAATTTACCACCATTTTCTACCGGTGCATCATAAAAATTTATCCTTTTTCTGATTATAGAATAATCAACAGATTTCGGAAGAGTAACTTTTACATTATATTCCAAAGAGTTGTTGAAATCAAAACTTGGAGAGATAACAAGGTCTTCCATAGATAATTGTCCATTAGGATCAGGATCGTCTTTTTTACAACCTATTGTTGAAGTTACAATAAGTGCAATTAATAAAATAATAAACTTTTTCATTTCTTTAGTGATTAATATTTGTTAATATTTATATTGTAAAGATAACAATTTTTTTAATAATCATTATTTTTTTTTATTTATTTGTTGGACTATATATTTTATTAACATTTCTGTATCCTTGATTATCCTGAAACCAATCAGGATATGATGCACCTGAACTTTCAGCCCATTCAATAAAATGTAGGTAAGCTTCCGATATTTCAATTAATTCATAGGGATAATCAAAAGATTCGGTTATATTTATTGCCCAGGGTAGATTATTTATAGTTTTAAAATATTTTCCTGTTCCGGGTTGTGTATCATCTTCCCAAGTCTGATAATATGAAGCATCAGCCAGATCGGTTGGTTCGTAATCAGGTAGGTGTAATTCTCTTCCTCTTGTTTGTTCGATGAAAATAAACGGATTATAATCAGAAATTGCAAAATCTGCTTCTGAATACGTTCCGGTTGGTATCATTTTAATAGTAACAGTATCAGATTCCACGTAAGGTTGAGTAGCTTCTGTATTAACTCCTGTTCCAATTCCCGGATGAGACAAAATATTAAAAGCATCATCAAAAACAATTATTGTTGGGTAAGTTTGACCTGTTTCAAGACCGTTTGCATTGATATTTACAATATTCCCACTTATATTATAATCTTCAACAAATAAGTTGTTTATCAATGAAGAATTTGCATTCGGTAGGTTAAAACCAAAACCATTATGGAAAAATGCTCCAATTGCGTTCACACCAAACCTTCCAAAAATTTCAACTACCTCATTTGAAGCGTTTGTTACAGTTTGAAATTGATAATCAACAACTAAATCGTTGAAGTCGTAATCGCCTCTAACTGGCCATAAATCTTCAAAAGCAAGTGTCCCAAAACCTGCTGCGGGCCAGAAAATATCAAAAGCTCTGTCAGGATCGTTTGGATAATCGTCTTCATCATCAGGAACTCCATCGTTATCTGTATCTGTTACCAAAACAATAAATTCATAAGCACCCATATCAACAGATCCATTAGTAATTCTTGGATTTCCATCCAAATCGGTTGCAGTATTCATCCATGCTTCCAATAATCCAATATCAATACAAGGTGAGTTTGCTTGGAAATGATAGTCTTCAACTCCCGGTATAATACTTACGAAAAAAGGATCGCTCGTAATATTGTTTGTTCCGGTAGGTAAAGCAGGTGTTGAACAAGAATTATTATAAATATATCCTGATCCTGAAACCTCCCAGTTAGAGCCATTATTAAAATAGATTATTGTGTTAATAACTATGCTGTTATTTCTTGTTCTGATTCCGGCTCCATTTGGTGCGGTATTATTTGTAATTATACAACTTTGAATAAGTCCTGCATTCCAAATATTTATTCCTCCGCCATATTTCATTGAAACGTTTTCAGTAATGAGGCAATTTCTTACAATACCTCCATTTAAACACCTTACACCTCCTCCGTAACCGTTATTTGAGTTGTTATCAGCCGAATTATTTTTTATAATGCAGTCTTGGACAAGTCCACCATTATCAATAGCAATTCCACCACCATCTCTGGCTTGACAATATGTGATTTTACAATTTTGTACAGCACCATTAGAAACAATATTAACTCCACCACCAAATCCTGATGGATTATATCCTTTAGTAATTGTAAATCCGTCAACCACTGCATCTATATGATCCATGTAAATACATCTTACATTATTATTTCCATCAATTATCGAATTGTTAATACCATTTATACTTTGCAATGTAATTGCTTTTTGAATTTGAATTTGATTAGTTAAAACATAGGTCCCATTATCAACAAGAATAAGGTCGTTATCAACACAAATATCAATTGCACTTTGAATATCATTGGCGGCAGTAGCCAAACTTGTAAATGGCGGAGTATGATTTCCTGTTGGTGATACGTATCTTGTAATATTTGTAAAATTATTACTTGACTTTGTGGTTGCAAATATTACTTCGACAGTTTCTCCGTTAATTTCCACCACTTTATTATTTATTAAAACTGATGTTAAATAATATGGAAGGTTAATTTTTATGGAATATTTCTGAGAATTATTCAGGATTGTCCCTTTATGGTAAACAACTGATTTATCAATGGAAGTAATTGAAATAATTTCATCAGGAACATTACTTATATTAAAGCTAATATCCCGTGATGTTTTCCAATTAAAGTTATTGTGAACTTTTAATTCAAAAATAGAATTGGCAGATTGATTTGGGCTGTTTTGGCTTTCTTCTGCATCATAATAATTCTTTTTACATGCTGCTAGCACAAAGATAAGAGCAAATAAAGTATAAATTAATTTTTTTGTTTTCATGGCAGTAATTTTTATTTTCTTTTCTAATGCCATTATTAAACCAAAAAACCAAAAACTTATAAAGGGCATAATTGCAGCAATATACGCAAATATTAAAATTCCAATTTGTCTAATACTGGGAAATTAAGTCCAAAAAAAAGAATACCCGAACATTATATTCGGGTATTCTTTATAAAAATTGTAAATTATGAAAAACTCAGATTAAGGATGAGAATAAATATTTGCTTCGTTTCTATAACCAGGAAGATCCTGATACCAATTTACATAATTTGCTCCATTACTTTCAACCCATTCCTGGAAATGATTATATGCGGTTGTTATATCTGCATATTCAAATGGATATGCAAAAGATTGAGGAATATGAATCCCCCATGGTAAATCAGTTGCTGTTTTAAAATAAATTCCACTACCGGGATCTGTAGCATCTAAATATGTTCCGTAAAATAGAATGTTAATTAGATCAGTGGGTTCGTAATCAGGTAAATGTAATTCACGTCCTCGTTCCTGATTAATAATAATAAAAGGATTAAATGTTGATAATGCAAAATCTGCTGCAGTATATGTTAATGGTGTCGGTACCATTTTAATAGTAGTTGAAACCGGAGTAATATACCAAGAACTTCGTAAAGTATTAACTAAGTTTGTAAAATTAAAACTTTGATCCCATACAATAACTGTTGGATCGGATTGTCCTATTTCAAGGCCATCTCCGTTTAGGTTTATAAAACCTCCAACGATATCATATCCTGTTACTGTAAGGTTATTAATTAAAGAAGCATTTGCATTGGGAAGACTAAATCCGAAAGAATTATTATGGCCTGCACCAAGAGCTTTAACGATAAAATCACCAAAAACTTCAACAACCTCATTGCTTGCATTTGTTACGGTTTGAAAACGATAATCAATAACAACATCATTAAAATCATAATCTCCGGTATGAGTCCATAGATCTTCATAAGCTAAAGTTGCATACCCTATTGTTGGGAAATAAGTATCATATGCTCTTAAAGGATCGAAGGGATAATCATCGTCTCCATCAGGTACTCCATCAAGATCGGAATCAAGTAATGGAGTGAAAACGCAGAAAATAGAAGTACCATAACCCATGTTTCCGTGGTCCGAATAAGAAACAACCATGTGAGTGGCATCTAATGTTGTTGTTGTAACAGAATTTGTGAAGGCAGCATTAAAAACATCATCAGAATCCCATTGAATAACATTACCGGTAACCGCACCACCTCCAACAGTACCGAAGTCAAGATTACCAGCATCTCTATATGCAACAATAAAATTATCGGCATCCATAGCTGTGATAGATGGATCAAAACTTATGGCATTATTAAATACGTATTCCGATCCCCATGTAATCACAGTTCCGGCAACATCTCCTATCATTGCAGTTCCATTATCAAAATTTCCCACATCTCTGAAAGCGACAACAATTTTATTTGAGTTTAAAGTTCCAAGAGATGGATTTGCTGTAATTGCAGAATTAAAAACAACTTCTGAACCAAAACTAATCACATTCCCAGCTACTGTAGCGGCTATTGAAGTTCCGAATTGACCGTTACCATTATCGCGATAACTTAAAACAAATGAGCTTGGACTAAGAGTGGTAGAAGTAATTTCAGGTGTGTTTCCACTATTAAATATATTTTCCGGTCCCCAGGCAATGTTGTTCCCCGTAACAACACCAACTAAGGCCGTTCCGGCGTAAGAATTTCCAATATCCCTAAAAGCAAAGACAAAATGAGTAGCATCAAGGGTTGTAGAGGCATTATAATCAACACCGGCCGACCACAAGTGCAATGGTAAGGTGTATTCTGCACCCCAACTAATAGAATTTCCACTTACAGTACCAACTATTGCTGTCCCATATTGAGAATTACCAAAATCACTATAAGTTACCACAAAGTGAGTGGCATCTAATGATACAGCAGATATACTTGCAGTTCCTGCAGGATTAAAAACAAATTCTGCACTCCATGTTATTGTGTTTCCGACAATAGTACCAATCACAGCAGTTCCGTAACTTGAATTCCAGTTATCACGGTATGCAACAATAAAATGAGTAGCATCAAGAGTTGCTGAGGAAAGGTCATAGCTTAGAGCTGAATTAAAAACATATTCCGCACTAAAAGTAACTCCTTTTGTATCAGTAGAATTTTTTAATGAATTATAATGATCTGCTAATTCTTTTGAAGTGATGTTTTTTGCTTTTTCACCATTTGTTCCGCTGATATTATATATTTCATTGTTTACTAAAATTTTATCAACGTAATCAGGAATTGTAACTTTAATATTATATTGGTCTTGCCCTGCAGTATAATTTTCTTTATGATAAACAATGCTTCTATCCAATGATGTTACTTTTAAAGTTCCAATTATTGGATTTTCAATTAAAATTGATATTTCATGTGCTAATTTCCAATCAAATCCATTTGGAACATTTAGATCCGCCATACTAGAAACTTTAGGATTATCAATTGGTATATCAATTGCATTATTATCTATTTGTGTTTTTTTGCATTCAGTTAATGATAATATGATTATTAACGATATGAATGCGAAAAGTATTTTTTTCATTTTATGAGTTTTTTTAGTGTTTAACAACAATTTTTTCAATTAAATGTTTACATACAATTGTTAATTGAGTCAAAAATTGAACCATATTTTATATATTTTTGGTTTACAATTTATTATAATTTTAATATTGTTAATAAATTCCATAACTTGAATTATTATTTCTTTTTTTTGGAAAATACCATCAATTTTAAAAATCCATTTGCAAATGTAATTGAAATTTTTAGGAAAACAAAGGAAAATCAAAAATTTAACAATTTTTTACCATTTTTTCCTGATTGCAATAATAACATTTCTATTCGTGGTGCAAAATCCTGAAGTATATGGTCGTAATCAATAATATAGAATGTTTATAATTTCGGGGTCAATTTGAAGTTTGGAGATCATTTGATATGAGACAAAAAAAAGAATACCCGAAAATGTAAATCGGGCGATTCTTTTAATATGGTTTTTAGGTTTTAAGGAATTCAAATTATGGGAATGTATAAATATTCGCAACATTTCTGTATCCCGGTTCATCCTGATACCAGTTTGTATAACTTACTCCACCGCTTTCTGCCCATGCTTGAAAATGAGTAAAGGCAGTTGTTATGTCGGCATATTCATAGGGATAAGCAAAAGATTCGGGAAGGTTTATTGCCCACGGTAAATTATTTACAGTTTTAAAATATTTTCCAATTCCGGGTTGAGTGTCGTCTTCCCAAGTTTGATAATAAGAAATATTAATCAAATCGCTTGGTTCATAATCCGGTAAATGCAATTCACGGCCACGGGTTTGAGCAATTATAATAAACGGATTAAATGTTGATAAAGCAAAATCCGCTTCGGTGTAAGTTGCTGAGGGAACCATTTTTATTGTAGTTGTTACGGGTGTTGAATACCATGAATTTCTTAAAGTATTAACTAAATTAGTAAAACCAAGACTTTGATCGAATACAATAATTGTCGGGTGGGTTTGTCCGGTTTCAAGGCCATCTCCATTTAAAGTTACCAAACTCCCTTTTATGTCATATCCGGTTACGGTTAGATTATTAAATAAAGTGGGATTTGCATTTGGCAAATTAAATCCAAATGAATTATTATTACCGGCACCGAGTGCTTTTGTAATAAAAACACCAAATACCTCAACAACTTCATTACTTGCATTTGTTACTGTTTGAAAACGATAATCTTCAACAAGGTCATTAAAATCGTAATCGCCGGTTGATGTCCAAATATCCTCAAAAGCTAATGTGCCGTAACCTGCAGCCGGAAAATAATTATCATAAGCTCTTAATGGATCATTAGGGTAATCATCGTCCCCATCAGGCACTCCATCCAAATCAGTATCAATCCATGGGGTGAAACTACAGGCAATAGATGTTCCATAATAGGAATTTCCATTGTCGGTATATGAAATTATTAGATTGGTTGGATCTAAAGTTGTGGCAGTAACATACTCTGTAAAAGCAGAATTAAAGACATCTGTAGATACCCATGAAATTACATTGCCTGATACTGAAGCACTCCTTACCGTTCCAAAGCTATTATTACTTCCATCTTGATATGAAACAATAAAATTATCGGCGTCCATTGTGGTTGCAGAAATATAGTAAGTTGTTGCATTGTTAAAAGTGTATTTCGGCCCATATGTAATTGTTGTTCCTGCAATATTGCCGATCATTGCTGCACCAAAGTTAGGATTTCCATCCCTAAAAGCAACAACAATTTTATTTGAATTTAAGGTTGTTAAAGATGGTTTTCGTGTAATTATAGAATTAAAAACATATTCAGGCCCAAAACTGATTGTATTTAATGCTACTGATCCTGCGATTGAGGTTCCGGAATTTAAATTTCCACCATCCCTGTATGCTAAAACAAAAGCGACTGATCCAAGACGAGTTGAAGTAATATCAAATGTCATTGCAGGATTAAATACATACTCATTACCCCACAAAACTATATCTCCTGAAACTAAACCGATTATAGCTGTTCCAAATGATGAATTTCCGATATCGCGATAGGCCACAACAAAATGAGATGCATCAAGTTGGGAGGTAGCAATATTATCTATTCCGATTGACCATGCTTCTAAGGGCAACATTCTCTCAGGTCCCCAGCTAATATTATTACCACTAATCGTCCCGACAATTGATGTGCCATATTGAGAATTACCATGGTCACTATAAGTAACAACAAAGTGGGTTGCATCTAAAGCAATAGCAGAAACATATCTGGTACTTGCATTATTAAAAACAAATTCTGAACTCCATGTGATTGTATTTCCTACAATAGTCCCAATTACGGCTGTTCCGGTGTAAACATTCCAGGTATCACCATAGGCAACAATAAAATGAGTTGCATCAAGAGGAGCAGCAGAAATATCATATGTTTCCCCTGAATTGAATACAAATTCTGAACCGAAACTAAGACCTTTTGCTTCAGTTGAATTTTTTAATGAATTAAAATGCTCAGCTAATTCTTTTGAGGTAATATTTTTTGCTTTTTCAGCATTTGTACCATTAATATTATAAATTTCGTTGTTCACTAAAATTTTATCAACATAATCAGGAATTGTAACTTTAATATTATATTGATCTTGTCCCCCTGAATAGTTCTCTTTATGAAATATAATCTTCCCATCTAATGATGTGATTTTCAATGTCCCTACTTGTGGGTTATCAACTAATATTGATATTTCGTGTGATAATTTCCAATCAAATTCATTAGAAACATTTAGTTCCGACATACTCAATGCTATCTGATTATTGTCGGGATTAGAATTATTTTCTATTTGTTTTTTGTTGCATCCGATAATTAATAGAATAATGGCTAAAAATAATAAATGTTTTTTTAAATTTTTCATGATGTTGTTTTTTTTAGATTTTACTAATAAGTCAATATAGTTTTTAAATAATTTAAGCTTTACATCAAGTTTTATTTCTCAAAAATTAAACCATAATTTTTATCCACATGATTTACAGTTAATGGTAAATTTTTTATTGATGAAAAATTCCATTATTTGTAATTCTTTTTTTAATTAAGTTTGTTAATATAATCAATTCAAAATAATTCTTCCTCAAAAATATTAAAAATTTTAAACAAAAAATATTGGAAAATTTAAAGATTTTGGAATCTTAAAATTTATAGTAAGTTAAGAAAAGGAATTGTCTCAGGAATAAAGCAATTATTCATTACAATTTCCCTCTGAGTGAAATAATAAAATTTCTACCCGAAGCGCAAATTCCTGAAGAATAGGGACGGTATCTGTAGTCAAGAATATTTTCAATTCCGGCTCCAATTTGAAGGTTGGGAGTCATTTGATATGAGGTTTTTAAATTAATTGTAAACCAAGCCGGCGAGTAGGGATTTCCATTACCATCAATTGCATACATATAGGCTTTTTCTCTTTCGGAAGGTGCAAGGTTTTTATAGGAAATTTCTCCATTATAATTTGCATAAAACTCAATTTCAGTATTTTTTATTTTATACAATAGCGAAGTGCTTCCAAACAAAGGAGAAACATGTCGAAGATGAATATTTTCATCATCTTCACCGTGTGTGTATGTGAGAAAAGTTTTGAAGATAAAATTATTGCTAAAATTAGCCAAAACCGAAATGCTCCCTCCGTAAATATAAGCTTTTCCGGCATTTACAACCGCTTCGACTTTGCTCAATTCTCCATCGTACATTATTGAGTCTTTTCCGTTGATACTAAAATCACGTCTGACCATAGCATCTATCAGTCTTGTGTAAAAAATTGTGGTGCTTATTTTAGCTTTATCGTTAAAATTCTTGTTAATACTGAAATCCATATTGTAAACATATTCGGGCTTTAAATTTTCGTTAGGAACAACAACATTGCCCGGTTCCGAATCAAAAACTTTCGCAACATCATCAAGATTAGGTGCCCTGAAGCCCGAGGAAATATTTATGTTAAATTGCCAACGATTTTCAGGTTTGAACACAAGTCCAATGCTTGCAGTAATTGCATTGTTGTTAATATCAATTTTATTAAATGGAAAATCATAGAAACTTGTGTCGATGAAAGTGGAATTAAGTGAAGTATAATTAAACCTTAAACCTGAAGTAAATGTGAATTTTTTATTAATATTTGATTTAAAACTTCCATAAGCTGCTAAGGAATAATAGTTGTTTTTTCCATCGGGATAGCGGCTTGCAGTTGGTGTTTCATTTCCGGTTAAAATGTTTTCTTCAATCCCTGTTGAAACAACTTTGTTATAAATGGCTTCAATACCATAAAACAATGTATTTTTTTTAGATAATTTTTTGTCAAGGTCGAAGTTCATGGAATATGCTTGAACTTTTTCAGTTCGTATTCTTAAGGTTTCTGATTTAAATTTTCTTTCTATACGGCTTTCTTCCAAATCCTGAAAAGCCAAAGTGATTTTAGCTTCATCGAATAGCTGGGAAATGTCGCTCAATTTTATATTAAGAGCATTCATCATCCATTTTTGCGGGCCGTAATTCCATTTTGCATATTTCAATTCCCCTTTTGAATATTGAATTAAACGATCGTATCGTGGAATATCAGAAGTGTTTGAGTATTGAAAATTATAATTAATATCAATGTTCTTGTTTAGCCTAAATCTTATTTTTTGCATAAGATTTATTTGATTATATCCTGAAAATTTTTGACTATTCGGGTCCTTATTTTTCAAAATTGTATCTTGTCCGTTGATTTTACCAACATATTCATGTCGTTCATAAATATCATTGTGAATAGTTCCCATTTTCAGATCATCGTAATCGCTAAACGAAACACTTGTTAGAAAGCCCCATTTTTTCTTACCAAAATTAAAATCAATGTGCCCGCTTTTTTCATTATTTGCCGTTGAGTATCTCAACATTGAATTAGTCGATAGATTTGTCGAATTGTTTCCAAAAGCAAGTTTAACTTTTTTAGTGTGAAAGTCGATTACTCCACCGAGTGCATCGCTACCATAAATTATTGAACCCGGCCCGAAAATAATTTCTGAGCTTTGTATTATGTTTGGGTCTAATGAAATAACATTTTGTAAATTTCCGCTTCTATAAATTGCATTATTCATCCTGACTCCATCAATAACCAAAAGTATTGAGTTTGCCGAAAATCCTCTAATCATGGGGCTTCCGCCGCCGAGTTGACTTTTTTGTATGAAAACTTCGTTGGAAGTACCCAATAAATCTGCTGCTGTTTGAGGGTTTTCAAGTTCAACATCTTTGGCCGAAATAGAAACTATTTTATTTGGGACTTCGTTTTTGTTTTGCTCCCATTTGCTCGCCGAAACAACAAATTCACTCAATTTGATAAATGATTCATGTAGCTTGATTATGAAGTTGCTTGCTTTTATGGCATCGTAAGTTAGCGTAACATTATTATATGAAGGATGCTGAAAAGTTAGAATATCATTTTTATTTAATTTATCAATATTTGCATTTCCGTATTTATCTGTTAGAGCAGTTTTTGTATTATCAGAATTATAAATGGCGACATTTTCAATTGGGGTTTGATTGTGGAAATCAATAACTTTGATTGTTTGAGAGAAAGAAAAAATATTAAATAGAATAATGAAAATTGCTAAGCTGAATTTGAATTTCATTTAATTGATATTTTTTTAAAAATATGTTAATTTTAATTAGAATAACATTTTTTAAACATGAATTGCTATTCTGTTTTTTCTGCGAAATAAGCAAAAATCGTGCAGTTATTGAAAAAAAACTTATGTTTGTAAAAAATAATTTCAATGGATAAATTAAAAATTTCAGCCGTTTCTTATTCAAATACAATTCCTTTTGTTTATGGAATCGAAAAATCAGGGCTTTTAAATAATTACTCTCTTGAATTGGATGTTCCTTCGGTTTGTGCACAGAAATTAATTGAAAATAAGGTTGATATAGGATTAATTCCTGTTGCTATGATATCTAAAGTTAAGACATCATTTATTATTTCCGACTATTGTATCGGGTCAATTGGAAAGGTAAATACGGTTTTGTTAGTCAGCAATAAACCAATAGAAAAAATAAAAAATATTTATCTTGATTTTGAGTCGAGAACATCAGTTCAGTTGGTTAGGGTTTTGGCGAAAAATTACTGGAAAATGGATTTCGAATGGCAAGCTCTTAGGAAAGATAATCCTGTTGACTTTTCAAAACTCGAAGCTGCTGTAATAATTGGTGATAAGTGTTTTGCCTTAGCAAAAAAATTCAAATATGTTTATGATCTTTCCGACGAATGGCGAAAATTTTCATCCTTGCCATTTGTTTTTGCTTGTTGGGTAGCAAATAAAAAGATAGAGGAAAATATAAAAAATCAATTTAATGAAGCTATGAAATTTGGAGTGGAAAATATTGATAAAGCTATTGAAAATATTTCTTCGGAAATCGACCTTCTTAACTATCTTACAAAAAATATAAGTTATTCTCTTGACAAACCAAAAAGGGATGCAATGGATTTGTTTTTGAAATATTTAAAATAATACAAATTGTTAAACATGCGTTACGGAATTGAAATAATTGTTTTTATTTGCGGAGCCGTTGTTATGATTTTTGAGTTGGTGGGATCAAGGATTTTAGGCCCTTTTTTGGGTACTACAATTTTTGTATGGACAAGCCTTATTGGAATTATCCTTGCCAGTTTGAGTCTTGGATATTGGCTGGGGGGATATTTCGCCGATAAAAAACCTAAAATTGAATTTCTTTCTACAATAATTTTTTTTTCGGCAGCTTTAATAATCTTTACAACAATAATTCAAAAGTATTTTCTAAATCATCTGCCAAGTTTTATTTATGATATTCGCTTACAATCTATTATTGCTTCAATAGTTTTATTTGCACCGGCATCAATTTTTCTTGGAATGGTTTCTCCTTTTACAATCAAACTCAAGTTAAAACAGCTCGAATCTACAGGAAAAATAGCTGGAAAACTTTATGCAATTTCAACTTTCGGTAGTATTTGTGGAACTTTTTTGGCGGGATTTTTCTTTATCCCGTATTTTGGCCATCAAAATATTTTATTTTTTCTATCAGCTTTATTATTGTTTATCTCAATAATCTTGTTTTTATCAATTCGTTCAAAATTTAAATCAGGCTTTGCCATTTTATTTTTGGTATTTCTTTTAGTATTAAAATTTTCAATTATCAATCAAAAGGCTTCTATTATAGATGTTGATACTAAATATAATAGAGTAATGATTTATGATGCAAATGATTACCTAAGTGGAAAGCCCGTAAAATATATGAGAATTAATAATGAATATAGCGGAGCGATGTTTCTTGGTTCCGATGAATTAGTTTTTCAATATTTGAAATATTATGACCTTGCTAAACATTTTAATCCTGATTTTCAGCAATCCTTATTGATTGGAGGAGCAACCTATTCATATCCAAAACACTTTTTGAATAAGTTTCCAAAAGCTTCAATTGATGTTGTTGAAATTGATCCAGAGCTAACAAAACTTGCAAGAGAATATTTCCAGCTTTCAAACGATCCGCGCATGAAAATCATTCACGAGGATGGCCGAACTTTTTTAAATAATTGTAGCAAAAAATATGATGTCGTTTTTATTGATGCTTTCAAATCGCAATACACATTGCCTTATCAATTAACTACAAGGGAGGCTGTGCAAAAAATCTATAATATTTTGAATGTTGATGGCCAGGCAATTTTGAATATTATTTCATCAATTGGCGGAAAAAGTAGTTTATTTCTACAAGCTGAATACCTTACCTATAAATCTGTTTTCCCACAAGTATATTTGTTTGCAATTCAAAATATGGATAATCAAGAGCAATTGCAAAGTGTTGTTATGATTGCATTGAAATCAGAAAAAATTCCCAACATGAATAACTCCGACAGCATTTTAAATGAATATTTAAAGCACATTTTAAAAAATGGAATTGAGACTACTGTTCCGATTCTTACGGATGAATTTGCTCCTGTTGAGTTTTATATGAATAAGGCCATTTAATGAGTGAATGATAGAATGCTTAAATGATAGAATGCGGAACCCTTGGGGATTAGAGTGTATTTAATTAATTATTACCAGAATGGTAATGTTGTGCCATTGATTATCCGACATTTATCTTGTCTCAGAAATTTGAGTTCTTTATAATAATGAAATTAATTTCATTTTTAAATCGAATTTAATAAGCAAATTCCCCAAATTCCGAAATAATTGTCAACGATTTTTGTTCTGCTTTTTCACAAAAACCGATAATTTGTGCTTCAATATTAAATTCATTTGATATTCGGATAATTTCCTGAGCAATATTTTCAGGAACATATAATTCCATGCGATGACCCATATTGAAAACTTTGTACATTTCTTTCCAATCTGTTTCTGATTGATCTTTAATGATTTCAAATAATGGTGGAATTCTAAACATATTGTTTTTTACTATATGAAGATCGTTAACAAAATTCAGGATTTTGGTTTGAGCACCACCACTACAATGAACCATCCCATGAATCTGAGGCCTATATTCATTAAGGACTTTTTTAATAATCGGAGCATAAGTCCTTGTAGGTGAAAGAACTAATTTTCCTACATTAATACCTTCAATTTTTGTTGAATCAATTAAGGTTAAATTTCCAGCATAAACAAGTCCCTCGGGAATTGATTGATCAAAAGATTCTGGAAATTTCTCTGCAAGCTTATTATAAAATACATCGTGCCGGGCTGAAGTCAAGCCATTACTTCCCATTCCGCCATTATAATCGTCTTCATAAGTTGCATGTCCGTAAGATGATAAACCAACTATAACATCACCGGCTTGAATTTTATGATTCGAAATAATTTCATCACGTTTTATTCGAGCCGTTACGGTCGAGTCCATAATTATAGTTCTTACAAGATCACCCACATCAGCGGTTTCGCCTCCGGTGGAATAAATTCCTACTCCTAAATTTCGCATTTTTTCGAGAAATTCCTCTGTTCCATTAATTATTTCGGCAATGACTTCGCCCGGAATGAGATTTTTATTTCTGCCGATTGTTGAGGATAGAAGAATATTGTCAGTAACACCCACACATAGAAGATCATCGAGGTTCATCACTATTGCATCCTGTGCAATTCCTTTCCAAACCGAAATATCTCCCGTTTCTTTCCAATAAATATAAGCAAGTGAGGATTTTGTTCCGGCTCCATCGGCATGCATAATATTGCAATATTCATCATTGCCACCTAAAATATCGGGAATTACCTTGCAGAATGCCTGTGGGAAAATTCCTTTATCAATATTTTCTATTGCTTTATGAACATCTTCTTTTGAAGCAGAAACTCCTCGTCGGGTATATTTAAAATCGCTATTTGACATAATATATGTTCTAATTTTTCAAAAACAAAAGTAATAGCTTTTTTCCAAAGGTAATGCTTAAATATAAAAATTCATTTCCTTAAATTAAAGGAAAAAGGTATAGAGATTTTTTTATCTTTAGAATTGATAAATATTTCACTTTGCACATCAAAACATTATTTAGCAAGCAAAAGCTGTATATTTCCTCTGAAAAAAAATTGAAATAAATAGGACAGAGGGAACCTCCGTATAAATTTTTTCATATGTTTGTGTATATTTATATGAAAAAATTTATGTCGGTTTGTATAATAATAAAAAATAAAAAAAGTAAAAAAAAGGTCAACGTTATTCAGGCATGGTCAAACTTTAGCCTTTGATCTTTAGCCTTTAGCTTTTGATCTTTAGCCTTTAAACATTAAATTATGCTAAAAATAGGAATTATTGGAGGATCGGGCCTCGAAAAACTTAATATTTTTTCCGAAACAAATGAAATAAATATTGAGACAAAATATGGAAAACCAAGTTCTTCCTTATTTTGCGGAAAAATGGGTAAAAAGGAAATTGTAATACTTTCAAGACATGGAAGAGAGCATACAATCACACCAACTCATGTAAATAATAGGGCAAATATTGTTGCACTAAAAGAAATTGGTTGTACTCATATTTTTACGACTACCGCTTGTGGAAGTCTCCGCGAAGAAATTAGAAGAGGCGATATTGTTTTTCTTGACCAATTTATTGATTTCACTAAACATAGAACGAATACTTTTTATGATAATTTCGAGCCGGGAATTTTAGGCCACACAGCTATGGCTGATCCATTTTCTGAAATCTTAAGAAATTATTTAATCGAAACTGCTAAAGAAATGGGATTAGCTTATCATCCAAGGGGAACTATGGTAACAATTGAGGGACCAAGATTTTCGACCCGAGCCGAATCGAATATGTTTAGAACTTTGGGTGCCGATGTAATAAATATGAGCATTGCACCCGAAGCTGCCCTTGCAAATGAGGCTAAAATTCCTTATGCTGCAATTGCTTTATGTACTGATTATGACTGCTGGAAAATAGGCGAAGAAGCTGTTTCATGGGAAGAAGTTTTAGAAGTCTTCGCAAAAAATGTAGAAAAAGTTACAAATCTATTGGTTGAAGTAATTAGAAAGATTTAATATTAAAAGGTAAAATAAAATATTTTAGAAAAAATCATTGAGGAATATTTGAAATTACTAATTTTGACATTTTTATAAATTAATATTAAAATAAAATTTCATGAATATATTATCAGATAGAGTTATTGGTCTTTCGGAGTCAGAAACATTAGCTATGACACGCAAAAGCAGAGAGTTAAAAGCCGAAGGTTTCGATGTTATAAATTTGAGTATCGGTGAACCGGATTTTAATACCCCCGAACAAATCAAAAAAGCCGGAAAAAAGGCAATTGATGAAAACCGAACTCATTATCCACCGGTTCCCGGTTATCCTGAATTACGCTTAGCGATTTCAGAGAAATTTAAAAAAGAAAACGGAATTGATTATTCTCCTGAGCAAATTGTTGTTTCGGCGGGGGCTAAACAATCAATAGCAAATGCAATTTTATGTTTGTTAAACCCTGAAGATGAAATTATTGTACCGGTTCCTTATTGGGTGTCTTATCGTGAGTTAATTAAGCTGGCTGAAGGCGTTGCGGTTTATATTCCGACAAGCGTGGAAACAAATTTTAAGATAACACCCAAGCAATTAGAAAAAGCAATCACTCCTAAAACTAAACTTTTTCTTTTTAGCTCACCATGTAATCCTTCAGGGACAGTTTATACAAAAGAGGAATTGAAAGCTTTAGCAGATGTTTTCGCAAAGCATGAAAATATTTATATTATTTCCGATGAAATTTATGAGTATATTAATTTTGTTAGCAAACATGAAAGTATTGCACAATTCGATGAAATAAAAGACAGGGTTATAGTCATTAACGGTGTTTCAAAAGGTTATGCTATGACCGGATGGCGACTTGGTTACCTTGGAGCAACCAAAGAAATTGCTAAGGCTTGTGATAAAATGCAGGGGCAAATTACTTCGGGAACTTGCTCTATTTCGCAATTTGCTGCCATCGAAGCATTAAGTGATAATCCTGCTACCTTAGTTGAGTTTAAAATTATGAAAACAGCTTTTCTCGAACGTAGAAACCTTGTTTTAAGTCTTTTGAAGGATATTCCCGGTATGAAGACAAATGTTCCGCAAGGAGCTTTTTATGTTTTTCCGGATATTTCTTATTACTTTGGAAAATCAGATGGAGAAGATGTAATTAATGATTCTAATGATCTGTGCATGTATTTATTAAATAAAGCATTTGTTGCTTTGGTTCCCGGCATTGCATTTGGTGACCCAAATTGTATTCGAATATCTTATGCAGCATCGAAAGATATATTAATCGAAGCAATTGACCGAATTAAAAAAGCTCTTGCTAACTTGAAATAATATTGTTGGATGCTTTGATTCATCTACAATAAACATACGTTCTTGAATTTAGAATTTAAGTACTTTTGCTATGGATAAAATAAAATTCTGTTTATGTTAACCAAAACTGAATACCGCAAATTATTCGATTCCTTTAGTTCCCAAAAGGTGATGATTATTGGGGATGTGATGATTGATTCATATTTATTTGGAAAAGTAGAACGAATTTCACCTGAAGCTCCGGTTCCGGTTGTTTCTGTGAATTATCGTTCTAACCGGCTGGGAGGTGCTGCAAATGTTGCGTTGAATATCAACTCGATGGGAGCTATTCCTATTTTATGTTCGGTAATTGGTAATGATGAAAAATCCGATATTTTTATTAAGCTTTTGGAAATGGATAATTTACCCGTTCAGGGAATTATTAAAAGCAAAAAGCGAATAACCACTACAAAATTCAGAATAATAGGGAATAACACTCAAATGCTTAGGGTTGATGAGGAAACTGAATCGGATTTGGAGATTGATGACCGCAAAGAATTATTAGAAAGGATTAAAAGCATTCTGGAGAATGAAGAAATTAATGTAATAGTTTTTCAAGATTACGACAAAGGAATTCTCGGTCAAGAGGTAATAAATACAATAATTGATTTGGCTCATAAATTTAAAATTCCTGTGGTTGTTGATCCAAAAAAGAAGAATTTTAAAGCATATAAAAATATTACATTATTTAAACCGAACCTGAAGGAATTAAAAGAAGGCCTTAATCTTGAACTTTCGGAAATTGAAAATTTAAGCTGTGCTATTGAACAATTACATAAAAATCAAAATATCGAGATTATTCTAACAACACTTTCCGAAGCAGGTGTTTTCATTAGCTATAAAAGTAATGATAATACTTTTATAAATAATCTTATACCGGCTCATATTAGGTCAATTGCTGATGTTTCGGGAGCAGGCGACACGGTTATCGGACTTGCATCCTTATGCCTTGCTTCAAAAATTCCTTACCCCGAACTCGCAAAAATCTCCAATCTTGCAGGTGGAATAGTTTGTGAGGAAGTTGGGGTTGTGCCTATCAATAGAGAAAAACTTCTTAATGAATTGGTAGGTGGAGTGGAATAATTTTCTATTTATAATTGGCTATTGATTACTTGAAATTTTATTTATCATGTCTTTGTGAAACAGCCATTACACAAAGAATCAAAGAGTTTCGAGATAATCGGGAATACTAAATTTCACTATGAAAAACGAGTTAATATGATGGAAAATAATCCCACAAAAGGCAAGAAAGAGCAAGTAAGGAATATGTTCAATAATATTGCTTCAGATTATGATTTTTTAAATCATTTTTTATCAATAGGAATTGATCGTTGTTGGAGAAAAATCACTATTGACTTAATAAAAAAAATGAAACATGATAGAATTCTTGATGTTGCTACCGGAACTGCTGACCTTGCAATTCGAGCTGCTAAAATTGATCCGAAGAAAATCATTGGGGTAGATATTTCAGACAAAATGCTGGAAATAGGCCGGAAAAAAATTAGGTCTAAAAATCTTGAAAAGCTGATCAGTTTACAAAATGCCGATTCCGAAAATTTGCCCTTCCCAAATGAAAGTTTTGATATTGCAATGGCTGCCTTTGGAGTCAGAAATTTCGAGGATTTGAATAAAGGTATTTCAGAAATGTTCAGAGTTATAAATTCGGGTGGAGCAATAGTTGTTTTGGAATTTTCAAAACCGCAGAAATTTCCTTTTAAGCAAATTTATTTTCTATATTTTCAAAATATTTTGCCTTTTATCGGTAAGATTATTTCAAAAAATAAAACTGCATATTCCTACCTCCCCGAATCGGTTAGCACTTTCCCTTCAGGCACTGAATTTCTTAGGGTTTTAAAGAAAAATGGCTTTATTAATAATCATTTTCATTCATTAACTATGGGAGTAGCATCAGTTTATGTAGGGAAAAAACAATAAGGGAATTTTGATGTTAAAAAAGGGGTCATTAGATTGTCATTTGATGGTAATTTATTGTAATTGGACCGCCACAGAAACTTTAGTGCAGATAGGTCATTTTAATATTTAAACTTTTCAATTTCCCGTATTTTCTTTAGTCCCCGATTTATTGTTAATTTCATACAGACTAATTACGAAAATCATTAAGTTTGCCGCTTAAAAACCTGAAAAAAGAAATAAATAAATCATTAATCCGTTAGAATAAAAATTTAAAAAATTAGCAGTTGAGATTAATTCATAGAACAATAATAAGTTTATTTCTGCTCTTAACATTTTTATCGGTTGAAACTTATGCCCAGCGAAATTCTGTTCAAAACCTTCCGAGAAGAGATTATGAGAAAATTCATTTTGGCTTTGTTTTAGGAGCGAATCAAATGTTTTTTTCAATTAAACCATATAATAATTTCTCTCAAATAGTTTATGATTCGACATATAAGTTTGACCCAATTATTTGCGATTCATTAAAAATTTACAGTATAGAAAGCACACCTACTTACGGATTTACTGTTGGAATTGTATCAAATTTGAGATTGGGAAAGTATTTTGATCTGCGTTTTGTTCCATCCCTATTATTTGGTGAAAGGTATATTGAATACACATTCCATTGTTATAAAGACAATAAACAAATCGACGAGGACTTTAAAACGAACATATCATCAACCTTTATCTCTTTACCTTTTACGCTGAAATATAAATCAAAAAGGCTGAATAATTTAAGAGGATATGTTTTTTCCGGAGTAAACTTTGTAATCGACCTTGCATCAAACGCTAAGAAAAAACAAAATAATGAAGATATTCAAATTAGGTTAAAGAAAAATGATATGATGTTGGAATTTGGAGCCGGATTTGATTTCTACACTCCCTTTTTTAAATTTGGCACAGAGATTAAAATAGGGTATGGAATGAATGATATTTTAATACGTGAAAGGAATGTTTTTTCGGCTGGAATTGATCGAATGAATTCAAAGATATTCCAACTTTCGTTTACTTTTGAGTAATAAATACAAAAAAAACCTTATTTATGAAGAATAATGACAATTCGAGTATCTTTGAAATCTTAAAGAAAAAAGCAGAATTGAAACAGGAAGTTTATACAAACACAATTCACACTTTCAAAATATTTAAAAATGTAATTAAGTCAATTAAAGATGAATATGATAAGAATATTAATCCAAAACAAAAAAATATTCTATTTGAATATAAAATTAAAAGTGAATTTGAAATTGAGTTGAAATTTGGAGGTGATATTCTGATATTTATGATGCACACTAATGTTTTCGAATTTCCCAAATCGCACGAAGTTATGAAAACATCCTATTTGAAGGAAGATTCCGATCGTTCATATTGTGGTATTATAAATATATATAATTTTCTTGGAGATTCATTTAAATACAATAGAATAAATGATATAGGTTATCTTATCGGTAGAGTTTTTGTTAATAAAGACCTGCATTATTTCATTGAAGGCGAAAGCGAAATAAGCCTCTTGTTTAATAATTTTGTCAATCTGAAGATAAATGAAAATGAAGCCAAAAAAATAATTGAATCTGCAATTCTTTACACAATTAATTTTGATCTTCTAACACCTCCTTTTGATGCAATAAAGGAAGTAAGTGTTTATGAAATAAAGACTACCATCGACAATATGAAAATGAAAACCGGCAAAAGATTGGGTTTTAAATTTCAAAAAGAGGAAGAAAAAACTGAAAACACAAAAGATTGAAAAAAAAATAAAAATTATTTTGGTGGAATAAAAAAAATATTACTTTTGCACACCGAAAATGATGGTCCGTTCGTCTAGTCCGGTCAGGACGCCAGGTTTTCATCCTGGTAACAGGGGTTCGAATCCCCTACGGACTACTTTTAAAAGGATTAATTTGTTGAATTACAAGTTAATCCTTTTTTTTATGTCGGGCATGATAAAATACTTGCAAGGTTTAACCCAACTTGATATTTTTTCATACCCAAAATTTTTTCCGCAAGTTCACTACCCATCAACGTAACAAGTATATAT
>JAEINX010000036.1 GCA_016342645.1 Bacteroidales bacterium
TTTGTGTATAGGTAGTATTACCTTTATTTTTTCATTACCCATCTGAAAAAGTACCTATATTTTCCAAATAGGCATGTAAAACGTACTTGCTTCTTATCCGCTATTTTCATACATCGAATCTAAAGGGTTTTAAATTTTGTAAAATCGTTTTTCGAAAAATGTGGGTAAACCTCTGTAATCTTTTTTATTTTCAATGCCGCATAATCTGCAAAAGCAACAATATTTTCTGCAATTGCCTTAATAATTACTATTTTTTCGGGCTTACTCAAGTCTTAGTTTTTTGTTTGTTTAATACAAAAAGCAAATATAATACAAAGTTTATTTAGATTCAATATAAATTACAATTTGTAAAAAACTGAATATTTTGCAATATTTGCGTTAAAGCTTTCCGGTCTTTACGTGAAATGGGGTTTTAGGCTAGACTCCATAATTATAAAAAATTATTTTATTACGGTGTACAAAAGCAAAATGTCGGACATCAAAGCCTTGGAAGATTATACCGAAATTCAATCCGATGAGCAATTGATTGAAAAACTATCATGCTTTAATATAACTGCAGAAGTTATAGCTAACGGGCTTTCGCTTCTTGAGGATGTTGAGCCGCCAAATTTGAATACTATCGCGAAGAAGGTGAATCGCAGGAAGCAACCGTACAAAAAAATACCGATATTGAAATTATCAGAAGCTGGATGAACGAATTTTTTGCCATTGCACGTATCGCACTTAACCCCCCCCAGCTTTTGGAAGCACTTGGCTTGCTTGTCAGATCGTAAACATGAGTTATGCCGGTTTGGCAATGGTTAAATTGTTTTATTGTTAAACGGTTAAATGCCTAAGGTATATAAAATGATTAAGGCTGTAAGCAGTAACTTGTAATCCTCAATTTTTCGCAAAAGTAAATCACTCTATTAAAAGTAAAAATTTAATGAAATATTTCAAAATACTCTTTAAAAACAAACTTCCTATTTCGCTTATAGCCTGTTAATTCAGATAATATTTCCAACTCCGTTAGTTTTTTAATTAATCTATTTGCTGTTGAAGGAGAAATATGCAAAAGTTCTGAAACTTGTTTTGAATCTGTAATTGGAATTTGAAATAACTGTTTAATTAACTTTTGACCGTTTTCAATTTTACTACCGAGTTTTGGTAACCTGTTAGTTTCAACGTCATTATTTAATGCAATAATATTTTTAAATACTTGTATTGATGCTTTCGAGGTTTCTATGATTCCAACTAAAAAAAATTTTATCCATTGAGTTAAGTTACTTGTTAAACGAACAGTCATTAAGTTGTCATAGTAGTAAGCTTTGTTTTTCTCAAAAAAATCAGATAAGTAAAGAGATGGTTTTTTTAGTATATCATTGCTAACTAAATAAAGTGTTATTAGGAGTCTTCCTAACCTACCATTTCCATCTAAGAAAGGATGTATTGTCTCAAATTGATAGTGGGCAATCGCAATTTTAATAAGGTGAGGAATATAAAACTCCTCGTCATTTAAAAATTTTTCTAAATCACTCATTAATTCAGGTACTTCAGAATAATGAGGTGGAACAAACATTGCGTCTTTTAAAGTTGCACCTATCCAATTTGGGCTGGTTCTAAATTCACCGGGTATTTTATGTTTCCCCCTAACTCCGGAAAGGAGAGTCTTATGTGTGTTTTTGATTAGACGATTTGAAATAGGTAGTTTTTCTAATTCTTTTATGGAAGTGTTAATTGCTTTAATCTAGTTTTGAACTTCTGCCCAGTCATTTCTTTTTTCAGGCTTGATATCTTCTTCTTTCACTAAAGCTTCTTCCATATTTGTTTTTGTTCCCTCAATTCTACTTGATGTGGTTGCCTCTTTTAGAATATGCATTGAAATGAAAAAATCGACATCTGGAATGATTTGAGAAAATGCATTTAATTCACCGATTAATCTATTAGCCTCAGCAAGTAATTTATTAATTTCCGGAGTTGATATTATCTATTCATGATCTATTTTTTCAGGTAAAAAGGACTTGTATTCTATTTGTTTTATGTATCTTCCAGATGTAAAATTTCTTAAATCCATAATTTTATATTTCATGATATTTGCAAATATACGTATTTATATTTTCAAAAAACCCGTTTTTTGAAAATAAGAAGATTTATGATTTCATTTTTGAAATGTAACGATATCCCGATTATATGGTTTTCGTAATTGTGACTAACTTTAGATTCGGGTATTGTTTTTAAATGCTTTGTACTATTATCTTATAAAAATTTGTTTTTTTTAACAAAGTTTATGTTGTAAAATTTTTTATATCTTATAGTTACATGCATTAAAAATCAGTAAAACCATAATTATCATAATAAATCAGTGTACTATTTTTTGTTTGCAGCGAAGCTACGATATGTTTTTATATTCATTCATTTCTAAATAAAACGCCCCTATTTCTCTTAGTTTAAAAAATTAATCAAAATACGTGATATGAAAAATGTGGTGTTAACATCAATATACAGATAAATAAGGCATTATCGCTGTAAACAACAACTATCAATCATTAAATTTTCGCAAAAGTAAATCACTCAATTAAAAGTAAAAACTTTAAGGTTTTATTTCACCAAAAGTATTCCACGGTGAACAATCTCCGTAAAATCCTTCCATAAAAAACAAACTTCCTATTTCGCTTATAGCCTTTTGATTCAGATAATATTTCCAATTCCATTAGTTTTTTATTTATTTATTTACACCCTGAATTGCAGAATTTTCTGAATGATGAATATCGATTAACGAATGATGATTTTTGAAGTAATTAAATTCAGAACATTTGAGGTGTTCATTAAAAAATTAGGCTTATGATCCATACAATATGAAAAGCAAGTAAATTTAAATGTTTTTCAAATTAGTTAGAATATTGCTAAGAATTTCGTTTGAACAATCAATGCTAAAATTTTTAAGTTTCTCAAAAACTAATTTTTTCTTGATTTCTTTCTTTTTATCTGATTTAATTATTCCAATAATTTCTTTAAATTGAGAGCCTTTTAATTCGTCTTGCAGGGAGGAAATTATAGAATCGTAAATTTCAGAAGTTTCAACACTTATTTCTTTATCTGGTAAACCGAAAGTTTCAATTTCGCTAATTGAAGCTTTTAAAATTTCTTCTCCAAGTTTTTTACAGGTTTCCATATAGGATGAACTTCCTGATGTATCGCGTAATGCCCAGCTACTATAATCATATTCAATACTCTCAATCTGTTTTATTTTTGGGGATTTATCTCCAAAAATGCGTGCTAATATAACTATTGAATATTTTTTCCATGCCTCCAAATCGAAATCTTTTGCGGAAAGTTTTTCAATTTGATTATTTAATACTTCAATTTCTTTTGATGACATAATTTAATTTTTTAATTTTCTTTTTTTTGAAAAGTAATTCACTTCTTTGATCTCAAAATTATCTGATATTCATTATTCTGAATTTTTTATAAAACGGATAGAAGTAGAATACTCTTTATCCATAATGTGCCTGTCAACACCTCCTCTATTCATAGTAAATAAGCGAACCCAATATTTTTCTTCATTTTCTACTTTACTTGAAGTCCAAAAACGTGTTTCATAACCTATATGGCCAAACTTACCCATCCTTTCATTATGATAACCTGATGGTAAAACTTCGAATCCTGTACCTCCTTCATACCATAAATTGTATCCAATACTATTACCTCTAAATCCGGTTTTATCTATTTCAGAGCTTGGTAATCCTAAAAACAACTCAAGTGTTTTCCAATCATCATCTGTAGGAAAATGCCAGCCTTCGGGGGTAGCTTCCATGGCTGCCTCCCATGTATATAGTTTTCCCCTTTCTGCACAAAATGTCTCCTCATGCAAATAGCAACATGATCCTGATTCAGTTTCATAATTAAAATTTTCAGCCATCCACCATTGATTACCGATTTTCACAGTCTTATATTTTTGTCCATCTCGTGAATCGGTAAATGATGAAGTTTCATTTGGAATCATAATAGTAAAAAATGAATTACTCTGATCCGAGAAATTTTCATCATCCACATTTGATATCTTTATTTTATAATCGTTACTATTGTCAATACTTTCAGGAATATTCCACAAATATTCACCTGAATTATCGGTTGAATTAATAATTGTCTTAACTTTTTCACCGGATTTATATAACTCAATTTTTACTGACAAGGCATCATTATCAAACCACTTAATATTATATTCATTCCCTTTTAAAAGCCATTCACCTCCATTTGGAAATATTAGACTACATTCCTGTTTTTCAATCGAATCTTTTTTACAGGAAGAAATGAGAATTACTAATAAAATATAAAAGAATGTTTTAAATATACCAATTTTAGAAAAAGTTTCTTTCATAATATTCATTATTTGCGCTTTATAAATATTTCTCAAATTATCGGCGTTTTTGCAGAATATCGAAAATGACCATTAATTTCACTTCCGGTTCAATATTCTTGATTTTAATATCAGGAAAATCGTTCAAATTAATTTCCGTTTCAAAAACAACATTTCTGTTTTTTATAACCCTATCGTAAGTAATAAAAATGTTAAATTCTTTTTCCATATTCTCATTGTTGCTTTCAAAAGTTAGCAAAGAAGTGTAATTCTGCTTATCGTGAACATTGTAAAATAAATCATCCGGCGGAACATTACCGGTAATTTTCAAATGATCGTTATAAACCACATTTAGAGGCGGTAAACTGTCAACAGAATGAAGGCTCCCAATCCCAACGACAATATTTATGTCGCCTTCGTCGGTAATATTTATTGAAACGTCATTTGTCAAATAAGTTATTTCCTTATTGTTTTTTTCGCCAATAATTTGGAATAATGGAGATTGGATTAAGTGCATATTCTGTGAATAAGCATTAAGGCAGAGGAGAAATAAAAATATTGTAAAAATTGATTTTGTTTGATTATTTTTCATTCTTTATGTTTTACTTTGAAATACTTCCTTTTTTATGAATATTTTGTTTACAAATTTAGTAAATTTTATGGATTATTTAGTCCCCAAACTCTTTATCTCATCATTACAATTTATATCCTTAACTTTGTAAAACAATTTTAAATTAAAAAAATGAAATTATATTCTATAGAAACCGGAAATTTAAAGCTTGACGGTGGTGCAATGTTTGGGGTTGTACCGAAATCGCTTTGGCAAAAAGTTTATCCGAGCGATGAAAATAATCTTTGCAACTGGGCGATGCGTTGCCTTTTGATTGTTGATGGCGACAGAAAAATTCTGATCGATAATGGCATTGGAGATAAGCAGAATGAGAAATTTCTAAGGCATTATTATTTAAACGGTGATAACACTTTAGAAAAATCTCTCGCAAAATATGGATACACTCCCGATGACATTACCGACATGATTTTAACCCACTTGCATTTTGATCATTGTGGCGGGAGCATCAAATACAGCGAAGACAAAACAAAATATGAGCTTGCTTTTAAAAATGCAACTTATTGGGTAAGTAAACCACAGTATGAATGGGCAATTCATCCAAACAGGAGAGAAGGTGCCTCCTACCTGAAAGAAAATATTATCCCGATTGAAGAAAGCGGGCATTTAAAACTTGTTGAGAGCGAGACGGAGATTTTACCAAATATTTTTGTCAGATTATTTAACGGACACACTGAAGGACAAATAATACCTGTAATTAAAGCAAACAATAAAACTTTTGCTTACATGGCCGATCTCTTACCTTCAACGGCTCATATTGCCATGCCATGGGTAATGGCCTACGACACAAAACCATTAATTACTTTTAAAGATAAAGAAAGATTTTACAAAGAAGCTCTTGAGGGAAATTATATTCTCTTTTTTGAACACGATATCTTTCATGAATGTTGCACAATTCATGAAACTGAAAAAGGTGTAAGAGTGAAAGAAACATTTAAGTTGGAAGATGTTTTTGGAGAATCAACAGGGGGCAACAGGGATCTAAGCCCCCGAAGTGAAATATGCCAATAAACTATTAAAATTAACATACAAGGTTTGTAAAAAAATGGGGGCTTAGACCCTAACCCCCACGGACATGTTTAGAAATTCAGGAGAATGCAAATGTTTAAAAAAATAGTAACAAAAAAGAATAAACCGATGAAAACAATATTCATTGTCCGTCATGGGAAATCATCTTGGGATTTTCCCGAATTATCGGATAAAAAAAGGCCTTTATTAAAAAAAGGAATAAATAGAACCAAGAAGATTGGAAAATATCTTTCTGATAATAATATTAAAGTTGATCTTATAATTTCCAGTCCTGCGGTTCGTGCATTTGAAACCGCGAGAATTATTGCAAAAGAAATTAATTATCCAAAAGAAAAAATTGAAATCAATAATAGTATTTATGAATCGAATGAAGAAAATATTTTAGTAATTATTGAAAGTCTTCCAAATGAAATCAATTCTATTATGATTTTTGGACATAATCCGGCTTTTACATATTTTTCAAATTATTTCCTTGAAGATAAACTTGATTGGCTACCAACCTCTGGAACAGTTTCTATTAGTTTTCAAACTGATGATTGGATGAAAATAGTATCGGCAAAAAGAAAAATTAACTTTGTTTTAACAAAAAGGTCATTTAATAATAACTAAATTTGAGGTAAAATTTTATCAATGAATTATTCTTCTAATAAAAACATCAATAGGGAAATTAGTTGGCTCTATTTTAATGAAAGAGTGCTTCAGGAAGCAATGGATGAAAATACTCCCTTAATTGAGCGGCTGAAATTCCTTGGTATTTTTTCTAATAATCGTGATGAGTTTTTTAGGGTTAGAGTAGCCACGATGAACAGGCTTTTGAATTTTGAAAAGAAAAATTTCAAAAAAAACTTCCGGCCAAAAAAAATTCTTAACCAAATTGACGAAATCGTTGCTCAACAAGAAATTATCTTTACTGATACTTTTAATGAAATTATTGAGAAACTTAAAAAAGAAAATATTTTCTTAATCAATGAAACTCAATTAAACGAAAAACAAGGCGAATTTGTCAAAGAATATTTTAGAGAAAATGTCAGGCCTCATCTTTTTCCATTAATGTTAAACGAAATAAAAAATCTTTCCAATCTTAAAGATTATTCTTTTTATCTCGCTGTTCATCTTTTGAAAACTACCGAAGAAACAAAAGAAAACTTTGCCTTAATTGAAGTTCCCGTTGAAAATTTATCACGATTTTTGATTTTGCCAGAAGAAAATAAAAAAATTTATTTCATCATGCTTGACGATGTAATTCGTTTTTGTTTGAGTGATATTTTTGCAGCATTCGGTTATGATAAATTTGAAGCCTATACAATTAAATTTACTCGTGATGCCGAACTCGATATTGACAATGATATTTCGAAAAGCTTTTTAGAACTTATGAGAGACAGCATTAAGCAACGCAAAGCTGGAGTACCTGTTCGTTTTATTTATGATGCATCGATACCTGAATTTTTATTAGAAAAGTTAACCAAGAAATTTAATATTACATCTAACGACCAACTAAGAGGCGGAGGCAGATATCATAATTTCAAAGATTTAATGGCTTTCCCGAAAATAGGGTCAAAGAAATTGCGTTTTCCTCCTTCCCCACCCTTAATACACAAAGATCTTCCCCCAAATAAAAGCATTTTTTCGGTTTTGAAAGAGAAAGATATTATGCTTCATTATCCTTATCAATCATTTCAATATATAATTGATTTTCTTCGTGAAGCTTCAATCGACCCAAAGGTGAAATCAATTAAAATGACACTTTACCGGGCAGCCAAAGATTCGAATGTTATAAATGCTTTGATAAACGCTGCAAGAAATGGCAAATCGGTTACAGTGTTTTTGGAACTTCAGGCAAGGTTCGACGAGCAGGCAAATATTTATTGGTCGGGTAAACTTCAGGAAGAAGGTGTTAAAATTATTCAAACCATTCCGGGCTTTAAGGTTCATAGTAAACTACTATTGATAAACAGAAAAGAAGATAACGAAAATTTTTATTATTCAAACATTGGAACCGGCAACTTTAATGAATCAACAGCCAGAGTTTATGCAGATGATAGTTTATTAACTTCAAATCAAGACATTTCAAAAGAAGTGGATAAAGTTTTTCGATTATTTGAATATAAATACGATCACCCAACTTTCAAATATCTTATTGTTGCCCCATTCGGACTACGGAATTTTTTCATTCGAAAAATTAATAATGAAATTAAAAATGTAAAGGCAGGTAAAAACGCATGGTTAATTTTAAAAGTTAACAGTCTTGTTGATAAACGTATTGTGAAAAAACTTTATGAAGCAAGTAAGGCAGGTGTAAAAATTCAGTTAATTACGAGGGGTATTAGTGTTTTGATACCGGGCATTCCAAATTTAAGCGAAAATATTGAAGCCATAAGCATAGTCGATAAATTTCTGGAACATTCACGGGTTTTTATTTTTTGTAATGATGATGATAATAAATATTTTATTTCATCAGCTGATTTAATGATCAGAAATTTAGACCATAGAATTGAGGTTGCATGCCCGATTTTTGATAAAGAAATACAAAAAGAATTGCGAAAAATGCTTGAAATACAATTGTCGGATAATTGTAAAGCTCGAATAATAAGTAAAGACAAGCCCAATAAATATAAAAAATCAAATTCATCCGAAAAAATCAGAGCACAAATAGAAATTTATAATTATTTCAAAAATAAGCTGAATTAAATTTTAGTTAGTTATCAATATTAACTTAAAATTTTTTATTGTTAATAAATTCACATAAAGCCTGTATATTGCAGCTATACTGATATATATCTGACAAACCTTTCTTATTTAGACTATATATAAATTACCGGTCGGTAAATTAATAAAAAAACATTTTTTACTTTTGCCCCTTTACTTAAACAAAATAAATGATATGCGCTTAGCAAGGATAAAAATCAAAAATGAAACAATAAATCAGGAGCCTGTTGAAATCAATTTATTGGATCCTTTAATTGAAAAATATAAAAATAAAAGAGGAAATTTGATTCCTTTATTACAAGGCACGCAGGATATTTTCGGATATATTCCACACATAGCATTTAAAAAATTATCTGAAGATACGGGAATAGAACTTAGCGACATGTATGGAGTTGCTACTTTTTATGCCCAATTTCGTTTAAATCCTGTTGGCAAACATATTATAAAAGTATGCCATGGTACTGCTTGCCATGTTCAAAATGCAAATTCAATCACTGATGCAATACAAGAACACTTGAAAATTAATGATGGCGAAACGACCGAGAATGGTGAGTTTACTCTTGAATCTGTCGCTTGTCTCGGTTGTTGTTCTCTCGCACCTGTAATGATGATAGGAGATGAAACTTACGGCAAATTGACAGGAAACCAAGCTGTTAAAATTATTAAAAATATCGTTAAAGCAGAAAGTAATTAGAAAAATATTATGTTTTTTGCTTAATGTAAAATCTCAAAACATAATTTAAATTAGCTGATAGAAAAAAACAATCAAAATATTAAGCCATTAAATTGAACTTATAAGAATCAAATATGGAAAATACAAAAGTTATAGTAGGCCTGGGAAGTTGTGGAATTGCAGCCGGAGCAAACAAAGTTTTTAATCAGATCAAGTTAGTTAAAGAAACAGAAAATCTTGATTTTAAATTAAAGAAAACAAGTTGTATAGGAATGTGTTACCGCGAACCATTGGTTGAAGTTATCGACAAAAACGGTTCATATTTTTATGGTGATGTTGATGAAAAAAAAGCAAAAGAAATTATTGATGAACACATAAAAAAAGCAAAACCAATTAAAAATTATGTCGTTTATACTGACCTATTCGACACTCCTGAAGATGATTTTGTTCAAGATCAAGTAAAAATCACTCTTCGTGATTGTGGATTCATTGACCCTGAATCTATCGAAGAATATGAAGATAGAAATGGTTATCGAGCAATGAAAAGAATTGCAGGGCAAAGAATTTCCCGCCTCGATGTAATCCAAACAATTTTAAAGTCAGGGTTGAGAGGCAGAGGTGGTGGTGGTTTCCCAACCGGTTTAAAGTGGAAATTTGCAAACGATAACAAATCCAGCGAAAAGTTTATTATCTGTAACGCAGATGAAGGTGACCCTGGCGCATTTATGGACAGATCGGTTTTAGAAGGTGATCCTCATGCAGTTATCGAAGGAATGATAATAGGTGCTTATGCAATTGAAGCAACATCGGGAGTGATTTATTGTCGTGCGGAATACCCTCTTGCAATCAAACGCTTGAACATTGCGATTAAACAAGCCAGAGAAAAAGGATATCTTGGTAAAAATATTTTAGGACTTAATGGTTTTAATTTCGATTTATACATTAAAGAAGGAGCCGGTGCTTTTGTATGTGGAGAAGAAACTGCATTAATTGCCTCAGTGGAAGGCGAGCGTGGGATGCCTCGCAAAAGGCCTCCATTTCCTGCAGCTTCAGGACTTTGGAAAAAGCCAACTAATATTAATAATGTTGAAACATTTGCCAACATTCCATGGATAATTCTCAACGGTGCTGAAGAATATGCAAAATATGGTACCGAAAAAAGTAAAGGAACAAAAGTGTTTGCTCTTGCCGGAAAAATTAAACGTTCGGGCTTAGTTGAAGTTCCTATGGGTATGAGTATTCGAGACGTTATTTTCAAACTTGGTGGTGGAATTCAAGATGATAAAAAATTTAAAGCCGTTCAAATGGGTGGCCCTTCAGGGGGTTGTATTCCAGCACACCTTGCCGATACAATGATTGATTATGATTCGGTTAATGCAACCGGAGCAATTATGGGCTCGGGAGGAATGGTAGTAATGGATGAAACAACCTGCATGATAGACGTAGCAAAATTTTTCCTTGATTTTACTCAAAAAGAATCCTGTGGAAAATGCACATTTTGCAGGGTAGGTACAAAACGTATGCTTGAAATCCTGACCAGAATTACCGAAGGAAAAGGTGAAGAAGGTGATATTGAAAAACTTGAAGAGCTTTCATATCAAATTAAAGATAATTCACTCTGTGGTTTAGGGCAAACAGCACCAAACCCGGTTCTTACAACAATTAGATATTTTAGAGACGAATACGAAGCCCATATTTTTGACAAAAAATGCCCTGCAAAAGTTTGTAAACCACTATTAACCTACGAAGTCGATGCCGAAAAATGTACCGGCTGTACGGTTTGTGCGAAAAATTGTCCTTCAAACGCTATAGACGGAGCAAGAAAAGAAACACATTTTATTCGTCAGGAAGATTGCATTAAATGTGGAATGTGCTATACAAAGTGTAAATTTGATGCCATTCGTGTCTCATAATTAATAACATAAAAAACTGAGTTTATTTATCACAATATAAATATAGATTTCGGAAATGAGCGAAAAAATAAATATAAGATTAGACGACAAAATAGTAGAAGGAATCAGAGGAGAAACTATTTTAGAACTTGCTAAAAGAAATAATATTGAAATACCAACACTTTGTAACGATCCGAGAATTGAACCTTATACTTCTTGTTTCATCTGTGTAGTTGAGGTTGAAGGATTCAGAGGTTTGCAACCTTCTTGTTCTACGAAAATATCAGAAGGTATGACAATTCATACCAATAATGAAAGAATTAAAAAAGCAAGAAAAACAGCCTTGGATCTTCTTTTAAGCAACCATTATGCCGATTGTATAGGGCCTTGTAAACAAGCCTGTCCAGCCGGCGTTGATGTTCAAGGATATATTTCGCTCATCGACAAAGGCATGTTTCACGAAGCTGTTGCATTAATAAAAGAAACAAATCCTCTTCCTGCTATATGCGGAAGAGTATGCGTTCGTCCATGCGAGGCTGCCTGTCGCCGTAACCTGCTTGACGAAGAAACCGGAGTTGGTATTGATTATATGAAACGCTTTGCGGCTGATTACGACCTTGAATCTGATAATAAATATAAACCGCAAATAAAAGATTCTACAGGTAAAAAGGTAGCTGTAATAGGTGCAGGCCCGGGGGGTTTATCCGCAGCTTTTTTCCTTCAAAAAGAAGGACATCAGGTTGATATTTACGAAGCTGCTCCAAAAGCCGGTGGTTGGTTGCGTTATGGAATTCCTGAATATCGTTTACCAAACGACCTTCTTCAAAAAGAAGTTGATAATATTACCGAAATGGGTGTTAATATTTTTTTCAATAAAAAATTGGGTGATAACCTCAATTTTGAGGATATTAAAACCAATTATGATTCCGCTGTCTTAGCAATAGGCTCACAAATAGGCACTTTAATAGGTTGTGAAGGCGATGATGCCGAAAATGTTTATCCGGGAATTTATTTCCTGAAAGAAATGGAAGTAAGTGGCAAACGCTATGATTTCAAAGGAAAAAAGGTTGCAGTTATTGGTGGTGGTAATACTGCGATGGATTGTTGTCGTACGGCAATGCGTTGTGGTGCAGAAAAAGTATTCGTTATTTATCGCCGTACAGAAAATGAAATGCCTGCCAATCCTATCGAAATTCATGAATCAAAACTCGAAGGTGTTGAATATATGCTTCTTACAAACCCAAGGAAAGTTAACAAGGATGAAAACGGGAAAGTAAAATCAATTTCTTGCCTAAAAATGAAATTAGGCGAACCAGATGCATCAGGGCGAAGAAGGCCAATACCCATTGATGGTTCTGATTTCGATTTACCGGTTGATTATATTTTAGCTGCTATCGGACAAAAAACGAATGTTAATTTCCTTGAAAATCTAAATAAAAATTATTCCGGCGAAAAACTCAAAACAAACCGCTGGGGTGATATTGATGCTAATCCCGAAACCTTACAAACGGGTATTAAATCAATATTCGCTGCCGGTGATGGAGTTACGGGGCCAGCAACGTTGATAGAAGCAATTGCTCAGGCTAAACTTGCTACGCATTCTTGTAACCAATTCCTGTTAGGACAAAAAATTAAACCTCCGAGAAAAGAATTCTTAAGCAAAAAAGATAATTTTAAAAAACAAGTTTCCGAAGAATACATCGGTCGTTTTGAAAAACAATTGCGTGATGAAATGCCAACTCTCGATCCAAGCGACAGAGTTAATTTTAAAGAAGTTGAACTTGGTTACAACAGCGAAGATGTTGTAAAACATGAGGCTCAAAGATGTTTGGAATGTGGTTGTACGGAATATTTTACATGCGACTTGAAAAAATATTCTACCGAATATAATGCCGAACAAAACAAGTTTGGTGGCGAATTTAATGAATATCAGATTGACTTCAGGCATCCATATATCGAAATTGATAACAATAAATGTGTGCTATGTTCAAGATGTGTAAGAATTTGTAATGAAGTTGTTGGCGCAAATGCATTGGGATTGGTAAACAGGGGTTACGAAACCTATGTTGCTCCGAGTATGGGAAATTCGCTTTCCGATACATCTTGTGAATCATGTGGCCTTTGTATTTCAACTTGCCCGACAGGTGCAATTACTGAAAACGTAAACTTTAAACCCGGACCGGTTAAATTGCATAAAGCCGAAACAATTTGTAATTATTGTTCAATAGGCTGTGATATTTCACTCAACTACAAAAAAGACTTTGTGATGAAAGTTACGGGCAACGAAGGCCTAATAAACAAAGACGGAAATCTGTGTAAATATCCCAAATTCGGTTACCATTATCTGAATGATGTTTCAAGAATTACAAAACCCTTACTCAAGGTTAATGGAAGATTTGAGGAAATTTCTTTCAAAAAAGCTTACGAAATTTTTGCCCGAAAAATAAAAAGTGTTGAACCTGATGATAATGTTTTTTTCGCAGGAGCAAGGCTTTCAAATGAGGAAATGTATCTTGTACAAAAATTGGCCCGAACCGGTGCAAAAACCAATAATGTTACAAGTTTTCATTATTTAAACAGAGGTAAGGGTTACATTACTAATTCGATGGCAAATGTTCCTTTTGAGAAATTATACGGGGCAAATAAAATTTATTTGATTGGTTCTGAAACAAATAGAGACAATGCAGTAGCCGGTTTTATGATTAATAATGCCCGTAAAAAAAATAACATCCCTATTGAGTTGATTTCAACCGATGAAAACAGCAGCATGAAACATAAAGTTGGTGATACTATTTTTATTAAGTCGTATTATTATTTCATAAAAGCTGTTAATTACTACCTAATAGCAAATCATTTTGAAAACGCATTGTTTATTAAAGATAATTGCTCGGATTTTGAAGAATATAAAAATGAAGTTTTAAAAGAAAACTTTGTTGAATTAGTTAAACTTTCGGGGGTAAAATATATGGATAACATTATTGAATTTGCAAAAGAATTTAATAATCAGATGAATGCCATAATCGTGTTTTCCGAAAAGGAGGTTTCTTCAAATGCTTCACTTGAATTATTCAATCTTGCAATGATAACCGGAAAACTTGGGAAAACTTCAAGCGGTTTGATATCACTAAAAGAAAAAAATAATTCTCAAGGATTATTCGATATGGGAATTTGTCCTACCTTAGGTGTTGGTTCGCAAGCAATTCTTGAAAAATCCATTCAACGAAAAATGAAAAAGTTATGGCACACACGAAACCTACCCAAAACCGTTAATGTTAGTCAATATGAATCTTTAGAGAAAGGTATCCTTAAAAATGTTTTTATATTTGGTGAAGACCCTATGGGTTGTGCGCTTAACAAAGTAAAAGTTGCCGGATGGCTCTCAATTGTGGACTATGTAGTTGTTCAGGACTATTTCCTCACCGAAACCGCTTTGATGGCCGATTTGGTTCTACCTGCTTCCTTCCCGATTGAAACAGGTGGCAGTTACACAAATACTCAAAAAGTTATTCAGAAATTTGAAAAACATTTTGATAAAAAGCTAAAAAAATCATCATACAAACAAATGATTGATATTTTGAAAAAGCTTGGTTCTAAAGAAGAAGCCAAATCTATCGAAGATGTTTTGACAGAGGCAATGTCACTATTACCAATAAATAATATTGGCAAAAAGTTTACATTCAATTATACATCAAACAATAATAATGTCAGATTATTCAAGCATGGTTGCGATTATATAAATAAACGTTTCGATGATGAATTTGAACAAGCATTTGAGTAGTTCAAAACATTTGAACAAATTTTAAGCTTGTATTTTTTTAGATGTTATTTTAGGGAAAAAATTTATTTTATTACCTTCAATTTTAATTCATTCAATTGCTCTGCTGAAATCGATGAAGGAGAGTCAATCATTATATCTCTCCCTGAATTATTTTTTGGAAAGGCAATAAAATCACGTATTGAATCTTGTCCACCGAATAATGCAACCAAACGGTCAAAACCGAGAGCAATTCCACCATGAGGAGGTGCACCAAACTCAAAAGCATTCATCAAAAAACCGAATTGGTTTTGTGCTTCTTCGTCGGTGAAACCAAGATGTTTGAACATTAATTTTTGCAGATCACGATCGTGAATACGAATTGACCCACCACCAATTTCAACTCCATTAATAACCATGTCGTAAGCATTTGCTCGAACATTAGCAGGATCGGTTTCAAGCAATTCGACATCCTCCGCTTTTGGTGAAGTGAAAGGATGGTGCATTGCGTGATACCGTTGAGTTTCTTCGTTCCATTCGAGCAATGGGAAATCAACAACCCAAAGAGGACAATAGTTTGACGGATCGCGAAGTTCCAAGCGATTACCCATTTCGAGGCGAAGTTCGCAAAGAGCCTTTCGGGTGTGATGGGTTTCGCCGGCAAGAACGAGTATAAGATCACCTGGTTTTGCATTAAATTTCTCAGCCCAGAGTTTAAGTGCTTCCTGATCAAAAAATTTATCAACCGAGGATTTAAAACTTCCGTCTTCGTTACATTTTACATATATCAATCCGTTTGCACCAATCTGGGGTTTTTTAACAAAGTCGGTCAATTTATCCAATTGTTTTCTTGAGTATGTTCCACAACCTTGAGCGGCAATACCAACTATTAATTCAGCTTTATCGAAAACTTGAAAATTCTTTCCTTTTACAATATCATTCAACTCGGCAAATTTCATCCCGAAACGGATATCGGGTTTATCCGAACCATAATATTTCATTGCCTCGGAATAAGGCATTAAAGGAAATTTCTCAATTTCAATTCCTTTAACTTCTTTAAAAAGATATTTTGCAAGCCCTTCGAAAGTTTCTAAAATATCATTCTGATCGACAAATGA
The DNA here is from genome assembly GCA_016342645.1 of Bacteroidales bacterium. GTDB lineage: Bacteria > Bacteroidota > Bacteroidia > Bacteroidales > JAEINX01 > JAEINX01. Next base: position 16,137 of record JAEINX010000036.1, read on the forward strand.
CATTTCGCAGTCAATTTGAGTAAACTCGGGTTGGCGATCAGCTCTTAGGTCTTCATCACGAAAACATTTTACTATTTGATAATAACGATCATAGCCGGCAATCATTAACAATTGCTTAAATGTTTGGGGCGATTGAGGTAAAGCATAAAATTCACCTTGGTTCATACGTGAGGGTACAACAAAATCTCTCGCTCCTTCGGGTGTTGATTTAATCAGATAAGGAGTTTCGATTTCAAAAAAACCAATGGAATCAAGATATTTTCTTGTTTCTATCGACATGCGATGCCTAAGTTCTATATTTTTTTTTAAAGGATTTCTACGCAAATCTAAATATCGATACTTCATTCTTAGTTCTTCGCCTCCATCGGTAATGTCCTCAATAGTAAAAGGAGGTAGTTTTGATTTATTTAAAACTTCAAGTTTTTCGACAATAATTTCAATTTCTCCAGTGGGAATTTTCAGGTTTTTATTGCTACGTTCTTCTATTTCACCACTTACACAAATAACAAATTCACGCCCGAGTTTTCGTGCTTCATCGCATAAAACCGGGTTTTTTTCCATATTAAAAACCAATTGTGTAATTCCATATCGGTCGCGAAGATCAATAAAAGTCATACCACCCAAATCTCTCGACTTCTGTATCCATCCGCATAAAGTCGTTTTTTGCCCTATATTATTTATATTTAATTCTCCGCAATTATGTGATCGTAACATTTTTTCTATTTTTCTTAATTTTCAATATATTTTTGACTGCGAAAATAAAGAATTTGTTTTGAAGTGCTTATTAATTGAAAATATATAATTTTTGTTAAGAAATTTTCTATTCTACCTGATTAATTAACGATTGCATTTACTTAACCTTTCGGCATAATTGTATAGTAAACATAGATAGCAAGTAGGATGCTTAGAATAATGATAGTTATTTGTTCTTTTTGCGATAATTTTTTCATTACCTATAAAATTGATATTACAAAAATAGCAAATTAAGTTTAATGGAGTTGGAAATTAAAAAATAGGGCTAAATTTTATTTAATTAATATTAATACTTCCAATGATTTAAGAAAACTAATAGAAAAAGAGGTTTTTTAAATTAAAGTTTCATTACGAATTTTCCCTGAAGCAAGGATTTTATGAAGCATTTTTTCTTCAAGTGATTTTTTCAATCCCTCCATATAGGTCGGGTTGTGCATATCCGATCCGAGAAAATCAATCATTTCGCTTTCGATAAGTTTTTTGGCAATCTTTCTGACCTGCATTGAGTAATAACCGCTTAAAGAAATTGTGTTAAGTTGGAAATAAATCTCTCTGTCTTTTAATTCTTCATATTTTTTAAAATCATTAAACCAATATGAATATCTTTCGGGGTGAGCCAATATTATTTTATAGCCTGCAAGTTGCAATTCAAATAAAATTTCTTTCAAATTGGGGTGTGGTGTATAATACGAAAGTTCAATTAATAGAAATTTATCCATTAAAGTGAGAAGATTTTTGGATTTTAATTTTTCCAAAAAATTATCATCAATAAGATATTCGGCAGCAGCTTCAATTTTTATTGGAATATTTTCATTTTTTACGGCTTCCCTCACTTTTTCCAAACCCGTGAGAATAATTTCCGGTGTGTTTTTAAAAAACTCTCCCTGAATATGGGGTGTTATAATTAATTTCTCAAAACCTAATTCACTCATCTCCCTGATTAGAGTTAATGAGTCTTCCATTGTTGCTGCCCCATCATCAATTCCGGGAATTAGGTGAGAGTGCATATCAACCCTAAGACTTGAAAAATCTTTAAGTTTTGCAGGTTTATTATTAAATAATTTCCCCAATATCCCCATAAAAAAAATCTTAACTTGTTTATCTAAATATCTTCTTAATAACCATTTAACCGAAACAATTTTAAAGATAAATTCTTTTTATCTTTTTTCATATTGTTCTTCGTAATATTTTTGATACTGGCCTGAAGTAACATTTTTTAGCCAGTCTTCATTTTCGAGATACCAGCCAATGGTTCGTTCAATTCCTTCTTCAAATTGCAATGAGGGTTTCCATCCTAATTCTTCTTGAAGTTTTGTTGAATCAATAGCATAGCGCAAATCATGTCCGGCCCTGTCTTTAACGTAAGTAATAAGTTTTTCTGAAGTTCCAATTTTTCTTCCAAGCCTTTTATCCATTTCTTTGCACATTACTTTTATTAGAGCGATGTTTGTCCATTCGTTATGTCCTCCTATATTGTAAGTATCTCCAATTTTTCCATTGTGATAAATTGTGTCAATTGCAATAGCGTGATCCTCAACATAAAGCCAATCTCTTATATTTTCTCCTTTTCCATAAACGGGGAGGGGTTTGTTTTCTCTAATATTATTAATAAATAGAGGAATCAATTTTTCGGGAAATTGGAATGAGCCATAATTATTTGAACAATTTGAAATTACAACAGGCAAATTAAATGTGTGATAATATGCACGAACTAAATGATCGGAACTTGCTTTTGAAGCAGAATATGGGCTTCTCGGATCGTAAGGAGTTGTTTCAACAAAAAAACCTGTTTTACCAAGTGAACCATATACTTCATCGGTAGAAACATGATAGAATAAATTTTCCTTATTATTTTCTTTCCAGATGAATTTTGCAGCGTTTAATAAATTAGTTGTACCTACTATATTTGTAAAAATAAATTCCGTTGGATTTGTTATCGACCTGTCAACATGCGATTCGGCAGCAAGGTGTATGACTCCGTCAAATTCGTATTTACAGAACAAATCGTGAATAAAATCTGCGTCAACAATATCTCCTTTCACAAATTCATAATTTGCTTTGTCCTCAATATCTTTCAAATTTGCAAGGTTCCCTGCATAAGTTAATTTATCAAGATTAATAATTTTATAGTCTGGGTATTTGTTTACATATAACCTAACTAAATGCGAGCCAATAAAACCTGCTCCACCGGTTATAAGGATAGTTTTTTTTAAATTCATTATTATTAAATTTATTTAATTTTTGTAATTGCTTTTTCCCATTTCCATGCAGAAAAAGTCATTTCATCTAAACCTTTTTCGGCTTTCCAACCTAAAACTTTTTCGGCAAATTCAGGATTGGCCCAAACCTTAGTTATATCACCGGGCCGCCTACCGACAATTTTATAATTTAGCTTTTCGCCTGTAACCTTTTCAAATGAATTAATAACTTCAAGTACCGAATAACCGTTACCTGTTCCAAGATTAAATATTTCGGGCTTTTTAAGACATTTTTCTGCCACGAGTCGTTCAACGGCAACAACATGAGCTTTAGCTAAATCAACCACATGAATATAATCACGGATGGCTGTTCCATCGGGAGTTTGATAATCATCGCCAAATACTTTCAATTGCTCTCTGATTCCGATTGCAGTTTGTGTAATAAACGGCATTAAATTATTTGGAACACCGAGAGGTAATTCGCCAATTAATGCAGTTTCATGAGCACCGATAGGATTAAAATATCTTAGCAAAATTGCATTTAATTTTTGTGATTTTGAATGAATTGTATCAGTAATTATTTCTTCCGAAATTTGTTTAGTATTTCCATAGGGCGACATTGCTTTTTTTATCGGGGCTTTTTCGGATACCGGTAATTCATCCGGTTGGCCATAAACTGTGCAGGAAGAAGAAAACACAAAATTTTCTATTTCGTTTTCTTTCATTCCTTTAAGAATGTTTACCAAGGAGTAAAGGTTATTTCCATAATACATTAACGGATTTTCAACCGATTCACCTACTGCCTTATAAGCTGCAAAGTGAATAATTGCTTTAATATCATAGTGTTTTTTGAAAAATTCGGAAGTTCGTTTTGGGTCAATCAAATCAAATTCCTCAAACTCGGGATGAATCCCTGTAATTTTTTCTATGTTTGATAAAACATTAATGTTTGAGTTTGAAAGATTATCAACAATAATTACCTCATAACCTTTTTGTTGAAGTTCTACAACGGTATGAGAACCAATGTAACCGGTTCCACCTGTAACTAAAATTTTCATTTCTAATATTTCGTTTTCTTAATTTTAAATTTTATACGAAGATAAAAACAATTTCTTTACTACCATAAGAAAGCTTCCTATTGTCTAAATAATATTTTGATGTGCTGTGGAAAACTTCTATTTGAATAATACCCTTTTATGCAAAAACAAGAAAGGCAAAGCATTTATAACATTGAAACACAAAGAATTCAAAAACAGAGAGCTACTTTGGTGTTTAATCAGTTTGATTGGACATAACTTAAATAGCAATTCCGAATTGCCAAATAAATTTCATATTCAAGTGAATTGAAAATAAATTCATCAGAGAAGTTGCAATATTGCATAAAATCATGAATCTCTTTCTCATCCGAAAGGCCGGTGATTCTGTAAATAATTTCTTTATTATATCTTAGGGCAAGTTTTTGCTGAATTCTATCCTGTTCAATTAAAGCTGCATATTGTCTTTGGCGTTTGGCACTTCTGCTAAAAAGATTGTAAAGCAAGGATATAGGTCCGGGTATTGTGATTCCGATGTGTCCGGGATGTGTTAGAGGCGGAACTTTAATCTGCGGCAATTGCAGATTAACTATATTTTCAGGCTCATCAAATTCAATAAATTTTCGGGAAAATTCTTCATAAGTTGCCGGCCATGGATAAATTTCGGTTGTTTCAAGCATAATAGTATCTTGTCTCAATATTATGTTTTCCGAATATTCTATCGAACTACCATATGGTGGAACATAATACCGCTTCGAAAAATATCCTACCGATGAAAAAACAATTTCCTCAGTTTCTCTCACCCTGATCCTGAAATCACCGTTTCGAGACGCAATTGTACCTAAATTTCTGTCTTTAATGATTATAGTTGTAAAAGATAATGATTCGGAATCTTCATTTAGTACTTTCCCCGAAAAAATCACATAGTGAGTATCCTGAGCCGATAAACAAAATGAAATAAATAGTAAAACGGCTATTAGAAATATTTTATATGTGTTTGCAGGTCTAAACATGTTTCCAAAAGTATAGGTTTAATACTATTTCGGATAAGTTTTTTTGTTAATTATTGTTAATGCAAACGGTCTATTTGCAGCCTTATTTGATCCGCAAAATCTTTTTGATTTTTATAATCTTCAAGTTTGTTAATTCTCAGGAGAATTTTACCGGCTTTTTTTACTATCTCCGATTTCAATTTATCTTTCCTGAGATCTTCCAGATTTTTAATAATTGAGCTTTCCTGTTCGATGAAATAGATTGGTGTGTAATCAGTAAATCGGTCAAAAACCACAAACTTAATTCTTCCTTTAAAAAAATAATCCTGCTCAGGAAAGCTAAGTTTTTTCTTAATATTTTCCCATTCAAATAATTCACAAATAGGTATATCGGGGAAAACCTGAAATGAATCGAAAGTACTTTTTAAAATATGAAACATATTCTTTTCATAATCAGTTTTAAAAAGTTGTTTGATTAACCCTGTATTTTTTTTCATTTCTTTTGATTTATTATTTTTTTCCGATTTTTTGCTTCCTTTTTTACTCTTGGTACTTAGTTTCTGTCCTTCATATTCAGCAATAACTTCTGCACATAATTTATTATTAGGAAGATGTTTTGCATAATCATAGGCTTCTTTCAAATTTTGCCGTTTTCTTTTCACAATCTGAATTATCAAAGTTTCGAGTTTGCTGTATGGAAGTGTGTAGATATTTCCGGTGTGCAAATACCAAATTGTTATCAAATTTTCGGTGATATCATGTCGTTGGATCGGATATTCATCCATTTTTTCAAAAAACTGTTTGATAAAAATACCTACTGAATGAGAAAGTAGTATATCGGAACGAATATCGTTAATATGTTCTTTTATAAGAAGTAAAACCTGATTCCAATTTTCCGCTTTAACATAATTCAATATTTCTTCTTGTGAAAGCATATGATTTAATCTAAATTTATATTACAAGATAAAATTATGAATTATTCTAACATGAATTAAGATTTCATAAATTTTATTCTTTTTAATTTCAGACAATAATTTAAAGTTGATCTTAGTCGAAAAGAAACTTTCAAAAATTTCAATTATTAAGTCAAAATTTAAAATTATCTGTAACATTTTACTACAGTAATTGGTCTAATGCTAAAACAAGGTATTATGCAATGCACGATATCGCACAATATATGTATAATTTTGAACACAAATATAGAAATAAAACTTAACAATCAAATTTATGTAGCTGAACATAAAACCAATACATTGTTTGGCACAAAAAATGCTTAGAAACAAAAATGGATATCCTGCTGTGGTTTTAGGATAAAAAAATTATAAATATGATTAAACTTCAAAATATTCATAAAACTTATGTTACAGGAAGTAATAAGCTACATGTTTTAAAAGGCATCGACCTGAATATTGCAAAAGGAGAATTGGTATCGATAATGGGATCATCGGGGTCGGGGAAATCTACTTTATTAAATATTATTGGTATTCTTGATAATTATGATGTAGGTGATTTTTATCTTGACGGTAAATTAATAAAAAACCTGAATGAAACTAAAGCAGCTCATTACAGAAACGAAATGCTTGGTTTTGTATTTCAATCGTTTAATTTGATCTCATTCAAAAATGCAATGGAAAATGTTGCCTTACCGCTTTATTACCAAAAAGTAAGCCGCCGTAAACGCAATAAACTCGCCATGAAATATCTTGAACGCATGGGTTTGACTGAATGGGCCGAACATCTTCCGAACGAACTTTCAGGAGGACAAAAACAAAGACTTGCAATTGCTCGTGCCCTGATATCGGAACCTAAAGTAATACTTGCCGATGAACCAACCGGTGCACTTGATTCTGCAACATCAATGGAGGTAATGGATGTATTGAAAGAAATTAATGATACAGGAATTACTATTTTAATTGTAACTCACGAAAGAGACATTGCAGCCCGAACCGACAGAATAATAAGACTTAAGGATGGAATTATTGAAAAAAACATCACTAATGGTGAACGACAAAAATGGATTGCAGAAGTAGAGGTTGTTAATTAATGAAACTTTAATAGTCAATAAAAAATAATCAATTACTCATGTTTGATTTAGACAAGTGGCAGGAAATATTCAGTACAATCAAAAAAAATCGCTTGCGAACATTTTTGACAGGATTCAGTGTTGCATGGGGAATATTTATGCTTATTGTTCTTTTAGGTTCGGGATACGGGCTTGAAAACGGAGTAAAAAAAGAGTTTGAAGGTGATGCAGTAAACTATCTTACCGTAAATCCGGGTGTAACAAGCCTGCCTTACAAAGGATTAAAACCCGGAAGGTATTTGCGATTTACTAATGATGAAAGAGATATGCTTTCAAAAATTGATAAGGTTGAAAGTAGTTCGGCTCGTTTTGCTATTTGGAGAAATAATATTTTGTCATATAAAAATGAATATGGAACATTTGATATTTTTGCCGTATCTCCCGAATATAAAGAGGTTGAATCCTTAGTACTTACGAGCGGAAGATATGTTAACAAAAAGGATGTTAAAGATTTCAGAAAAGTTGTTGCTCTTGGGCGTGTTGTTTATGATGCACTTTTTAAAGGAAAAGAGGCTATTGGTGAATATATTAAAGTAAGCGGAGTTCCTTTTAAAGTTGTTGGAGTATTTGATGATCCCGGAGGAGACAGAGACCTCAGACGTGTTTATATTCCTTTCACGACTGCTCAAAAAGTTTTTAACCAAGGAAACAGGATCAGGAGTGTTTGCTTAATGCTTGGAGATGCTAATGTTGACGAAAGTCATATGGTAGAAGGGGAAATAAAAAATACGCTTTCCTCAAAACTAAAATTTGACCCTGAAGATGAACGGGCTATACATATTTTCAATACAATAGAAAATTACGAGCAATTTATGACCCTGTTTGCAAGCATCCGGCTTTTTATCTGGATAATAGGAATAGGAACTATTATAGCCGGAATAGTCGGAGTTAGCAATATTATGATGATAATTGTTAAAGAGCGTACTAAAGAAATTGGTATTCGGAAAGCTCTTGGTGCAACTCCCTGGTCAATAATCAGCCTGATATTACAGGAATCTATTTTAATTACAAGTTTTGCCGGATATATTGGACTGGTTCTGGGCGTTGGTTTGTTAGAACTTGTTTCAAAAGCAATGCCTTCGACGGATTATTTTGCCAATCCCGAGATTGATTTTAAAATTGCAATTTCTGCAACACTATTATTGGTACTTTCAGGAGCTATTGCTGGATTTGTGCCTGCAAGAAAAGCTGCCGGAGTTAAACCTGTTGTTGCCTTACATGATGAATAATAAACAAATAGTATTGTGAAACTTTTTGATATAGATAAATGGAACGAAATTATTAGCACCCTGAAAAAAAATAAATTGCGCACTTTTTTCACTGCTTTTGGTGTTTTTTGGGGAATTTTTATGCTGATAATAATGCTTGGTTCGGGTAAAGGCCTTGATAATGGTGTTAGCCAGGGAATGGGCGACATGGCAACAAACAGCATGTTCATGTGGACACAGCAAACTTCAATCCCATTTAAAGGTTTTCCTCGCGGAAGACGTTTTAATTTTAATAATGGTGATACCGAAGCACTACTTAGTAATATTTCTGAAATTGAATACATAGCTCCAAAGTTACGAGGTTGGGGTGGAAACGGTAATAATAATGTAATTCGTAAAGACAGAACTGCCGCTTTTACTATTCAAGGTAATTACCCTGATTATAATCTTATTGACCCAATGAATATTATAAAAGGAAGATATATTAATGAAATTGATATTGAGAATAAACGTAAAGTTGCAGTAATTGGCCAAAGGGTATATAATGAAATGTTTGAGCCGGGAGAGGAAGCAATTGGTGAATACCTGAAAATCCAAGGAGTATTTTTTCAGGTTGTCGGAATTTATAAATCAAAAAAGAATGACCAACAAGCTGAACGCGAAGAAAGAGAAATATCTATTCCATTGACAACTTTACAAAAAACATATAATTACGGTGATATAATTGGACACTATGCAATTACAGCCAAGAAAAGTTATTCGGTTTCAGAAGTTGAAGAAAAAGCCAAAGCATTAATGAGAAGCCGTCATAGTGTTTCGCCTGACGATGAAAGAGCAATAGGTTCGTTTAATGTTGAAAATGAATATAAAAAAATGGTTACCCTTTTTAAGGGAATTAACGGGCTAATATGGATTGTAGGGATTGGAACTTTGTTAGCCGGAATTATTGGGGTTAGTAATATTATGCTAATTGTGGTAAAAGAACGCACAAAAGAAATTGGAATTCAGCGAGCAATTGGTGCTACACCATCAAATGTTATCAGCCAGATAATTACCGAATCGGTTTTTTTAACAACTTTAGCCGGATATATTGGTTTAGCAACCGGAGTGGGTATTCTTGAGTTAATTAACTGGGTCTTGATAAAAACAGGGGCATCTACCGATATGTTCAACAATCCGGAGGTTGATTTTAATAAAGCAATAACTGCTTTAACAATATTAATAATTTGTGGGGCACTTGCTGGGCTGATACCGGCAAAAAGAGCTGTAAACATCAAACCTATAGACGCTATACGAGATGAATAAAGTGAATTTAAAAATATAATTATTTAATTTAGACACAAAACGATGAAGAAATTTCTGAAGATTTTTTTTGGAGTATTATTATTAGGTGTTTTTGTATATACGATTTATTTCCTATATCAAAAGTCACAAACACAACCTATAGTTTATGAAACAACTACGCCTTTTGTTTCCAACATTATTAAAAAAACAACGGCAACCGGTTCGGTTGTTCCACGTTTTGAAATTGAAATTAAGCCACAAGTGTCGGGTATCATTGAAGAAATATACATTGAAGCCGGAAAAAGCATTAACAAAGGTGATTTGATAGCTAAAGTAAAGATCATACCCAATATGGTTGCATTAAATAATGCCGAATCGCGAGTAAATAGGGCAAAAATTAATCTTGAAAATGCAAAACGAAATTACGATCGTCAAAAGGAATTACTTCACGAAAACGTAATCGCTCAAACCGAATTCGAAGCCTTCAAACTTTCTTATGATAATGCAATTGAAGAATTTGCATCAGCCGAAGACAATCTTGAGCTTGTTAAAGAAGGACAAATAAAAAGCTCGGGAAAACCTACCAATACATTAATCAGATCTACTATCACAGGCATGGTTCTCGACGTTCCCGTTGAAATCGGAAATTCGGTTATCGAAAGCAATACTTTTAATGCCGGAACGACCATTACCACTATTGCAGATATGGGTGATATGATATTTAAAGGAAAAATTGATGAATCCGAAGTTGGAAAAATATCAGAGGGCATGCCTTTAATATTGTCGATTGGAGCTTTAGAAGATGTTTTTTTTAATGCCGACCTTGAACATATTTCACCAAAAGGTGTTGAAGAAAACGGTGCTATTCAGTTTGAGATCAAAGCAAATGTTGAATTATTGGATGATAAATTTATCAGAGCCGGTTATAGTGCAAATGCCGACATTGTTCTCGACAGAGTTGATAGTGTTCTTACAATTTCAGAAAGCCTATTACGTTTTGAAAAAGATACGGCTTATGTTGAAGTAGAAATCGGGCCACAACAATACGAAAAACGCTTCATCGAAACCGGTTTATCCGATGGAATTAATATTGAGGTTATTTCAGGTTTAACAAAAGATGATAAAATAAAATTAATTAACTAAAAATCTCCATACCGGTAAAATCCCCCTTTTTTAATTAAATATCTTCAAAGGCTTTCCAATGTTTGATCTCCAAGCGGAAAGCCTTTTTTAAAAATCTGGGTTTAACTAAAAAAATGAACTTAGCTTTCCATTGCTGATTTTTTAAAATATGCCGAAATTGTTTCGCTCACAATATTTTTTACTACAGCCATTTAGACCTATAATTCCGTCCGACTTTCTAAGAGCTAATACACTGTAGTTTATTATTATCTAAAGAGTAACACTAACATTATTAATTTTACCACCTAATTGAGGATTCATTTTTGAGACTTTTATCTTTGTTTTCAATATTTTAGGAAAATGTTCTTTAACTGACGTCAAAATCCGTCTTCCGATGTGTTCAATCAAGAAAGATTTAGTTTCCATTTCTTTTTTAACAATACAATAAACTTCTTGATAATTAATTGTATCAGATAATTTATCACTTGCTTCCGATTTCGATAAATCGGCTTCAAAATATAAATCGACAATGAATTTTGTTCCTGTTAGCTGCTCTTCATGGTAACATCCGTGGTAAGCAAAAAACTCCATTCCTTCAAGAGATATTAATGACATTTTTATACGTTTAATATTAATCAATTAGTGCAAAAAAAAATATGGGTATGGGGGTATAGAGGAAATAAAGGTATAAAGGGCTGCCCTATTTCCTTTATTTCCCATATTTCCCTTATACCCTGTTTCATTAAAATATTTGTTAAGAAATTTTCTTAATACTGAATATTTACATAATTTCTCTGCAATATTATAAATTATTTACATTTTTATTATGTAGCATTTTTAATATTTCTATTTTTGTTGTTTACAAAAAATCAAACGAAAAAAATAAAATCATTTTTTATTTTAGAATATGGAAAATTCAAAAATCAACAAACCAAAATCAAGCGAAGAATTAAAAAGCAAACCTTCTTTGAATTTTATTGAGTTAATAATAGAGGAAGATTTAAAAAACAACAAAAACGAAGGAAGGATTCACACACGTTTTCCCCCCGAACCAAATGGTTATTTACACATCGGTCATGCAAAATCTATTTGTTTAAATTTTGGTTTAGCTCAGAAATATAATGGTTTGTGTAATTTGCGATTCGACGACACTAATCCCGTAAAAGAAGAAGTCGAATATATTGATTCAATAATTGAAGATATTAAATGGCTTGGTTTTGATTGGGAAGATAGGTTGTTTTATGCTTCCGACTACTTCGATCAATTATATGAATGGGCAATAAAACTAATAAAAAACGGAAAAGCATATATTGATGATCAGGATGTGGAAGCGATTGGTGAGCAACGTGGAACCCCAACTAAACCGGGAATTAACAGCCCTTATCGAAACAGATCAATAGAAGAAAATCTGGATTTATTTAAAAGAATGAAAAATGGTGATTTTGCTGATGGCGAAAAAATTCTTCGTGCCAAAATTGATATGGCTTCACCAAATATGCATCTTCGCGACCCAGCAGTTTATCGAATAAAACATGCCGATCATCATCGAACAGGCAGCAAATGGTGTATTTATCCGATGTATGATTTTGCTCATGGAGAGTCTGATTATATAGAAAAAATAACACATTCCATTTGTACTTTAGAATTTGAAGTACACCGGCCTTTGTATGATTGGTTTCTTGATCAGATAATTGAAGGGAACTATCGCCCACGACAAATTGAATTTGCCAGACTGAATTTGAGTTATACAATAATGAGCAAACGAAAGCTTCTTGAGCTGGTTGAAGAAAAACATGTAAGCGGTTGGGATGATCCCAGATTACCAACTATTTCAGGACTCAGAAGACGTGGTTATACTCCGGAATCAATCAGGAATTTCTCCGATCGGATAGGAATAGCAAAGCGAAATAATATTATTGATGTTGCCATGCTTGAGCATAGTGTTCGCGAAGACCTAAACAAAAAAGCACTCAGGCGAATGGCGGTTTTAGACCCCGTTAAACTTGTAATTACAAATTTTCCGGAGGATAAAACAGAATATTTAGAGGCTGTTAATAATCCGGAAGATGAAAATGCAGGTAAAAGAAAAGTTCCTTTTTCTAAAGAAATATATATTGAAAGAAGTGATTTCATGGAAGATCCTCCACGAAAATTTTTTCGATTGTCGCATGGAAAAGAAGTTCGTTTGCGATATGCTTATATAATTAAATGCGAAAATGTTATCAAAAATAACGATGGGGAAATAATAGAAATTCAATGTACTTATGATCCTGAAACAAAAAGCGGAACAGGTACAACACAAAGAAAAGTGAAGGGAACAATTCATTATGTTTCTGCCAAACATGCTATAAAGGTTGAAGTCCGGCTTTACGACCGATTATTTATAAATGAAAATCCTGACATCACTGAAGATGGAAAAGATTTTAAATCAAATATAAATCCCGATTCATTGAAGGTTATTGAAGGCTTCGTTGAGCCTGAATTAAAAAACGCAAAACCTTTGGAACATTTTCAATTTGAAAGACAGGGTTATTTTTGTGTTGATAAAGATTCGACCGATAATAGACTGATTTTTAATCGTACTGTTTTATTACGTGATTCATGGGCGAAAAAGAATAAATAAAATAGCGTTTTGAAAAATAAAAATTTCTAATTTTGCTTAATATTGCCCGATGGTGTAACTGGCAACACGTCTGATTCTGGTTCAGAAGAGTCTAGGTTCGAGCCCTAGTCGGGTAACTAATAAAATAATAGGACTCTGCTAAATTTAGTAGAGTTTTTTTATGAATTTTATGTAAATTTGAGCAGATTTATTTACTAATGAAAACATGGAATTCATAAAAACAGAAATTAAAGATAAAATTGCCACTATAATTTTTAATAACAATAAAAAAAGAAATTCATTTAACACTAAAATGTTAAATGAATGCCTTTCGGCTTTTAATACTTTTTCGCATGAAAAAATTAGAGCGGTAATAATTAAAAGCAATGATGAAGCCAAAGTCTGGTCAGCAGGGTTTTGTATTGATGAACTACCTGATGCCGGCAAAGATCCCTTACCTTTTAATCATCCTTTCGAGGAATTAATGAGAGAAATAGAAGACTTTAGCTCTCCGGTTATTGCTATGTTAAACGGTAGTGTTTGGGGTGGTGCTTGCGATCTTTCATTTTCTTGTGATATACTGATTGGCTCAAAAAACAGCACTTTTGCAATAACACCGGCAAAAATTGGTGTCCCTTACAACACAACCGGAATTCAACATTTTCTAAACATAATGGAAATGAATATTGCTAAAGAAATGCTTTTTACGGCTAAGCCTATTTCTGCCGAAAGAGCCTACGATCTTGGAATTTTAAATCATTTAATAGAAGAAAATGATTTGGAAAACTTTACTTTTGAAATGGCAAAAACCATTGCTTCTAATTCACCTCTAAGTGTTTCTGTTATTAAAAAACAATTAAATCTTCTTGGCAAAGCAAGGCCGATGAATGCCGAAACTTTCGAAAAAGTTCATCAACTAAGAAAAATAGCTTACGACAGTTACGATTTCATGGAAGGCAAAAAAGCATTTTTAGAAAAAAGACTTCCAAATTTTAAAGACATATAAGAAAATTAATAAATATCATAAATTTAAAAAAAATGAAAAAAAATTTTACAGTATTATTTCTTTTGTCTGTTTTTTTAGGATTTTCTCAAAGCAAACAGGCGTATTTAGACGAAATGGGTAGAGTGAAAGTAAATGAGGTTTTTACAAATGAATCCCAAAATAAATCAATAGATAATAAAGATTTTGAACAATTAGAAGGCTGGCCCCAAAAAATGGCTTCAAATCCTTCGTTCAAAAATTTCAGAGGAGTAACTCTTGCTGATTTAAACTATGATGGAATTGATGAAATTTTGGTTGCCTCAAATAGCTTATTAAATGCTTATAATGGCAATGGTGAAATAATTTGGTCGAAAACCATACTTGGAACAGGAATTTATCCACCCTCTGTCGCCGACCTGAATAACGATGGAAGCCCCGAGATAGTTCAAATCACAGGAGGTTATCCGTTTTTTGGACATATTCATGTTCTTGATGCAAATGGAAATGAATTACCAAATTGGCCGGTAACTTATGGCAATCACTGGATGATTTGTTCACCGGCACTTGTTGATGTTAATGGCGATGGTTTATTGGAAATTCTTGCTGCCGAAAGAGACCAACCCGGGAAATTACATTTACTAAATATTGATGCTACCGAATTTAATGAAAATTGGCCTGTCATTTTAGATGGATATCCCGGCATAACTCCTTCAGCCGGAGACATTGATAATGACGGACAAGTTGATATTATTATGACTTCAACTTCATCAGTCTTTGTTTTTGAGTTGGATGGAAGCATTAAAGAAGGATGGCCTGTTGAAAATCCCTCAACAAAATTTTCATATCAATCGCCTTTACTTGTTGACTTGGATAATGATAATTTTTATGAAATTGTTGGAAGCAACCATGGCGATGCTCCCGGATATTATGTTTTCAATAGCGATGGAAACTATCGTGATGGCTGGCCTCAAAGCACATGGGGAGGCAATTGGACCTATTGCCCGCCAACAGCGGTAAGCCGCGATGGAAGCAATTATGAAATTTTTTGTGGCCAACCAAATGGTTTTAATATAGATCCTGCTGTTTTTGGTTTTTACCCGAATGCTGCAGCAATTCCCGGTTTCCCTATTTCAAAAGAAGGTGGGCTTGAAGGATTTCTTTCGGTAGCCGATATTAATAATGATAGTGAATTTGAACTATTATTTGGGAGCAATATGACAGACCCAGAAGGTTTTGGTTATGTTTATGCCTACAAGCTCGACGGATCGGGCGAATTAATTGAAGGCTTCCCTATTCAACCCGAAGGTTTTACTTTTATGAATGGAGTCAATGTAGGAGATATTAACGGAGACGGAAATATGGATTTAGTTGTTTTATCTTACAACCAAACTTTTAGCGCGAACGATTCAACTATAATTAATGCTTATGATTTAGGAGTTCCTTATTCGCCCGAGAAAGTACTTTTCGGAACTTATAAAGGAAATAACACAAGAAACGGATATATGAAAAATGTGCAGCCTGTTGAAGAACAAATAATTCAGTTAAACACAGGTTACCAATTTATTTCATCATTTATTGAACCACAGGAAACTGATATGACGATTGTTTTGGAAGATATTTTAAATGATAATTTGGATTTTGTGAGAAATACACAAGGAGCAACATTTAGAAAAATAGGCCCAATTTGGGTTAATGGCATCGGAGACTGGATAAGCACAGAGGGGTATCTGATTAAAATGAATTCTGGTGACGAATTGATTATTTCAGGAGATATAATTGAACCAAACACCCCTGTTAATTTATTTACCGGCTATCAGTTTGTGAGTTATTTAATAGACTACCAACAAGATGCTATCGTAGCCTTTTCGGGCATTTTAAATGAAAATCTTGATTTTATCAGAAATTCAAACGGTGAAACAATAAGGAAAATCGGCCCGAATTGGGTGAATGGAATCGGGAATTGTATTCCAGGTGAGGGCTATCTAATAAAAATGCTTGAAGATGATATTTTAATTTATTCAACATCAAAAAAGTCTATAATCTTTAATAATAGTAAAACACCAGAGTATTTTCAATTTAAAGGCGGAAATGCAGCCGATGCTATCTTCACAATTTACATCGAAGGCTTAAAAATTGGTGATGAAGTTGCGACCTACGACGGTGAAAAATTAGTTGGTGCAACAAAAATAATTTCAGAAAATGTTTTTGAAAACGAACTTGTAATTTTCAATACATTAACAGATGTAGAAGGTTATAAACCCGGTAATCCAATAATTATAAAGGTTTGGGATTCTTCAAAAAATGAATGTATTTCAATTAAAACAGAAAATTTAAATCCTTATAACAATGCATATATCTCAGATAAATATCCTGCCAAAGACGGACTATTTAGTATTTTGAATATTACAAAAAAATCACTTAAGAATCAGGAAGACAATCTATCTGTTTTTCCAAATCCGGCAAAAAACAGCCTAAGTATTCAATCTCCCGATGAAATTTCGCAGGTTGTAATTATTAGCTGTACGGGGCAAATTGTTTATGAAAGAACTTACAAAAACACTTTTGTTAAAATAAATACAGAAAATTTCAGCAAGGGAATTTATTTTATTAAAGTAGAAAGTGAAAATTCAATTGCAAACAAAAAAATATTGATTGATTAGTAATTTGATTGATTAAGCAAAAATTTAAGTAAAATGAAAAAAATTAAAGTAATTCTTTTAAGTGTTGGTTTCATTGTTGTCTTTGCTGCTTCGGGACAAATTGTTCAAAATGGTGGTTTTGAGACATGGGTAACTAATGAAGCCGGTGGAATAACTCCTGAACATTGGGTTGCCGAGGACAATACGAGCGATGTGCAAAATGTTTTTAAAGTTTCACCCGGTTTTAACAGTAACAATGCCGCAGAATTGGTTGTAACAGAAATTGAAGGAAACCGTAAGGCAGTGTTTCTAAATAGTGATAATATTCCTGTTAACAAGAAATATAATTCTCTTACATGTTATTATAAAGGACTCCCTATACATGAGGACTCTCTAAATATTGAAATAAAAATGTATAAAAACTGGAATGTCGTTGGCGAAGGTATGATCTCTTTCTCAGAAGTACAAGACAGTTTTGAAAAACTTACAATTCCGATTCAATATTCTTCCGAAGATGTTCCCGATACTGCGCTTATTTTTATAATAGTGGGAAACAAAGACCTTATAAATCATTTAGGAACGTCCTATACTCTTGATAATTTTAATCTTGTTGATGCTGCAGGAATTAATGATTTGCAAGCTTCATTTTTATCTTTGGGAGATGTTTACCCCTGCCCTGCAAGTCAACAAATAAATATTCCTTTTGAATTGAAGCAAGCTGAAAATATTACTATTAATGTTTTCGATATGTTGGGAAATGAAGTTTTTTCAATGAAAGACAAAAAATTTATGCAAGGAAAAAATGAGATAAATATTTCGCTTCAAAACTTTAAATCGGGCGCCTACTATTATTCAATCAATACATCAAATGGAATTGCTTATACAAAGAATTTTATTGTGAAATAAAACAAAAATTATTAGCCTTTGCTTTTACGTAATTAGTCTAAGAATTCGTAGGGATACAATCTTTATTTAATTGTTTCCTTTAATCCAAAATAGATATTCACGGAATTAATGAAAAGTAATTAATTTCAAATTTTCTTATCCAACTTATTAAAAATGTAGATAATCAATCTATTATTTTTCATTTTCAATGCATTTAATTGCCAATTTTATCCTTTTTCCAAACTCTTCTTTTCCCATTAATTCAATAATTGTAAACAAATCGGGGCCTTTATTTGATCCAACTAACGAAAGTCGAATAACATTCATTACCTGCCCCATTCCTAAGTTCTTTTCGCTTAGATAGTCTTTAATTACTTTTTCGATATTTTCAGCTACAAATTCATTTATGTTCTCAAATCTGTCTATTAATTCGATTAATATTTGAGGTGTATTTTCTTTCCATTTTTTCTTCACTATTTTGGCATCATAAGATTCCGGTAACTGAAAAAAGAAAAAGGACTGATTCCACAAGTCTTCAACAAAATTTGCTCTTTCCTTAATTAATTTACAAATTCTTTTTACAAAATTTAACTCGCTTGTTATTCCCTTATCTTCCAATAATTGCATATACAATTTCGCTAATTCATCATCTGATTTTGCAATCAAATATTGATGATTGAACCATTTTGCTTTTTCAGGGTCAAATTTTGAACCGGATTTCCCAACCCTATCGATAGAAAAAGCTTCTATTAACTCATCCATCGTAAATAATTCTTGTTCAGTACCCGGATTCCATCCTAATAATGCAAGCATATTTATAAACGCTTCCGGAAAATATCCAGCTTCACGATAACCCGAAGAAATTTCTTTTGTTTTCGGATCAACCCATTGCAAAGGGAAAACAGGGAATCCAAGCCTATCGCCATCACGTTTACTTAATTTGCCGTTTCCATCAGGTTTTAATAATAGAGGTAAATGAGCAAATTCAGGTGATTTCCATCCAAAATAACGATACAATAAAACATGCAGGGGTGCTGATGGTAACCACTCCTCGCCTCTTATCACATGTGAAATTTCCATCAAGTGATCATCAACTATATTTGCCAAATGATATGTTGGCATGCCATCTGATTTAAAAAGCACTTTATCATCAAGTTTTGAAGAGTTAACAACAACCTTTCCACGAATCATATCATTTACTTCAATGTTTTCGTTTTCCGGTATTTTAATTCTTATAACATAAGTCTCGCCTGAATCCAATCGTTTTTTCACTTCTTCGGTTGATAAACTCAGGGAATTTTTCATATTAAGTCTTGAGACGGCATCATATTGCGGATTTTTTTTCTCAGATTTCAGGCGATTTCGCATCTCCTCAAGTTCGTCTGATGTATCGAAAGCATAATAGGCTTTGTCGTTATCAATAAGTTGTTTGACAAATTTTTCATAAATTTCTTTCCTTTCCGATTGTTTGTATGGTCCGAATTCGCCTCCAAGGTCAATGCTTTCATCAAATTTAATTCCACACCATTCTAATGAATCAACAATATATTTCTCGGCACCTTCAACAAATCTGTTTTGGTCAGTATCTTCAATCCTTAATATTAATTTCCCATTATTTTTTTTTGCAAATAAATAATTATATAAAACTGTTCTAACTCCCCCAATATGCAATGGCCCTGTTGGACTTGGTGCAAACCTTACTCTTACATTTTCATTTTTCATATCAAAACTTTTACTAAACTCTATGCTTTTTTAAAGAGTTTTGTTATCAATAATAATTTTTTGCGAAATTAATAAAAAGCTTAAGTTTATGAAATTTCTATCTTTGCCGCTCGAAATATTTGTTATAAT